>JBILEP010000055.1:0-9127 GCA_044352045.1 Cyanobium sp.
AATGGAGACAACACCCTCGGTTACTGAGTTCGCCCTGTCCGCCAACACCGTTCTCTCGGTCGTCGCGGTTTCCCTGCTGGTGTTCGTCAGCCTGGGGGTGGTGTACCTCTCCACTGTGGAGTGGCGTGATAAGCGCCGCCGGCAGGCCAAGCAGGCCCGCGGCCGTTGAGGCCTCCCGGCGGCCTTGACCCCGCGGCCTGGCGCCTGGCGGATGAGCTGCTCCTCCCACCTCCCCACCCGGACGACGCCGAACCCTGGCGGCAACGTCCCTTCGCCTCCTTGATTGAGCGCATCGGCGCCCTGCACGCCGAGGAAGCGCCGGTTGCCCGCTTCGCCGGTCCTGCCCTGGCTTTGCTGGAAGCCGCGCATACGGGTGGGGTGGCCACCGATGCGCCGCTGCGCCGTGCCGCCGACCAGTTGCGCGCCGCGCTGGTGGGGGAGACGGTGAGCTTCGTGATCAACCGCAACCTCAACACCAGCAACCACTGCAGCCTGCGCTGTGGCTTCTGCGCCTTCCGCCGCGATCCCGACGAGAGCGGCGCCTATCGGCTGGCTCTCACCGAGCTCTGCCGCCGTGCCAGCGAGGCGAAGCAACTGGGTGCCACCGAGCTGTGCCTGCAGGCTGCCCTGGATCCGGAGGCGCGGATGGAGGGCAGCACGTTGCGTTTCGCAGAGCAGCTGCTGCGCGAGCTGGCGTCGGCGGCGCCGGGGTTGCATCTTCATGCCTTCTCCCCCCAGGAGCTGCTCTGGTTTGCCCAGTGCGACGGGATCCCCCTCCAGGTGGTGCTGGAGCGACTGCATGAGGCAGGCCTCGGATCGGTGCCGGGCACAGCGGCAGAGGTGCTGAGCGAGCGGGTGCGACGCCTGATCTGCCCGGAGAAGCTCTCGGCCCGGAGCTGGGTGGCGGTGATCCGCCAGGTGCATGCCCTCGGTCTGGCGAGCACCGCCACGTTGATGGCCGGCCATGTGGAGCGCCCCGCCGACCTGGTGGCCCACCTGCTCACCCTGCTGGCCCTGCAGCGTCAGGCCCGGGCCACCGGAGAGGCGGGCTTCTCGGAGTTTGTGCTGCTCCCGTTTGTTGGCGCTGCCGCTCCCGCACCCATGCGCGCCCGCGTCGGCCGCGACCAGCCCGATCCCGCCGCCATGCTGCGCCTCACCGCCCAGGCGCGGCTGCTGCTCGGACCAGCCTTCCCCCATCACCAGCCCAGCTGGGTGAAGCTCACCCTGCCGGTGGCGGCGGAGGCCCTGCGCTGGGGTTGCGACGACCTGGGAGGCACCCTGATGGAGGAGCACATCACCACCATGGCTGGCGCCACCGGCGGCACGGCCCAGTCGCCGGAGGCCCTGCAGGCCGCTGCAAGGTCCGTGGGCAGGCCGGTGCGCCAGCGCACCACGCTCTACGGTCAGGCCGATCGGGTCTTTGCATGAGTCGGATCTCCCTGCCCCGCCTGACCCTCCCCCGCCTGAGGGTCGCCCCGGCGCGACCGCCCCTGCCCCTCACCGCCGCCGCCATCGCCCTGCTGCTGGCGTTGCCGCTGGCAGGCCTGTGGCGTTGGCCCCGGCCGGAGGCCCAGGGTCTGGAGAAGCTGCTCAGCGCCGCCACCCTGCTGCAGAGTTTTCCCCCCTCCCCCAACCGACCGGTGCCCCCCCTCTGGCGGGAGCGGCTCCCCGCCAGCCTGGCCGACTCCCTCTGGCGGGGCCAGCGCCGGCCCTGGTGGCAGTTCTGGAGCATCCACACAGACATGCCGCCTTACCTCGCCCTGCGCGCCAGCGGTCCCCTTGCCGGCCCACCGGCCAACCTTCCGGCCCATTCCCTGCGCATCGATGACCTTGTGGTGGTGGCGCCGGATGCCCTCTCCCTGCGCCTGCTGCAGGACCGCCTGTTGCCGCGTCAGCGCCGCAGCCTCGGTCTGCAGGGGCGCTGTGCGGAGCGGCTGCGACGGGAGCAGGCCGTGTTCTGGGATCCGACGGCCCTGGCGGTGATCGTCGGCCCCCTGGCCCCGCTGCTGCAGCATTTTCAAGAGGGCTGCCTGGTGCTGGAGATCGACCCGCTGGGCCTGCGCTGGCATGGGGAGGCGGCTTCGGTGGAGGGAGTGCTGCTCCCTTTGGCGGCTCCGCTTGAAGGGGGCGATGTGCCCCTCCTGCCGCCTCTGCCTGCCGACCGACTTCTGGAAATTGAGGGGGATTCGCTGGCGCCGCTGCTGCGAGGTCTCCTCTCCCGCCAGCTGATCCGCGATCCCCTTGGCAAGGTCTACGACCTCGATCCGGTTCGGCAGGAGCTGGTGAGCCGCAGCCCCTTCCGCCTGCGGCTGCGCCCCCTGGAGCGGGGGCCGTTCCAGGCCGGCCTGGAACTGGAGCTTGAGCTGGGCAGCGAACGGCAGGCGTGGAAGTCGCTGCTGAAGGACCTGGCGGATTCGCTGCGCAAGCAAAAGCTGCGGGAGGCCCCGCGGGCGGACCCTGCCCAGACGGTGGATTGGCTCCGCGAGGACGGCACCGTGGTGGGGGGTTGGCGCTGGCTCCAGAGCGCTGATGGCAGCGCCCGTGTGTTGTTCTTTCTTGGCACGCCACCGCCACCTTCTGCGCCGATGGGTCAGGAAACCCTGCGGCCGGCTCGCCAACAGCTACGGGTGAGAGCTCGCCCGTTGGCCCTCGATGCGCTGGGGTTGTTGCCCCCCCTTCTGCCGCCGGTGGTGCGGCAGGCCGACCAGCTCTGGCTCGAAGCGGCCCCCCCCGCTGGCACGGCGGGACCCCAGCCGGTCAGCCAGCTGAGGGGACGCCTTCAGGTGCGCCGCTGACCCTCTCCTCGCGCCGTTCCCGCCGCCGCCGATCGGCGGCCACCGTCTCCTCCATCAGCTCCACCGCCTGGGCCATCTTTTCGAGGTTGGTGGCGTAGAGGTTGAGGTCCTTGTCGAGGCGGTCCTTCATGAGCCCCATCGCCTCGCCGAGGTCATGGGCGTAGCGGCGCAGCTCCTGGGGATCCATGGCGTCGGCGCCCCGGGCCTGCTCCAGCAGGCTCAGCAGACCGACGGCCATCAGCCGGGAATAGTGGAAATCGCTGCGACGAATCTCCGCCAGGGCGCGGGCGAGGGGTTCGGGCGCCCCTTCCCCCTGCCGTTCGATCCACTCCTGCACCGTCTCCACCCCCACCTCGCCCATGGAGGCCACCGCCCCATCCCGCAGGGAACGGAGCTGGTCGGCCTCAAACCCGGAGGAGGCGCAGAGGGCCTCAAACAGGGCTTCGCGGTGCTGCTCTGGCCGATAGCCCCGCGCAAAGCCATCGAACACCTGCACCAGGCCAACGGCAAAGAGGGGGTCGACCCGGAAACCCTTCTGGCGACTGAGGAGATGGAGCTCCACAAGTAGTTCGTCGACCATCCGCCGGTAAAGGGGGCTGATCACATGCGGGAAGGCCGCGTGGAAGGCCCTCTTGCTGTCGGAGACGGTGAGAGCGCTGCCCACGCGGTGCTTCCTGCAGAAGCCCCGACCTTAGCGCCGCCCCCGCGGACTCGAGCCGGCACTCCCCCTCGGTAAGATCGCTCCAGTGACCGCCAACGCCGTGCCGATGATCCCGATTGTGATCGAAGAGTCGGGTCGGGGCGAGAGGGCGTTCGACATCTACTCACGACTGCTGCGCGAGCGGATCATCTTCCTCGGCGAACCTGTCACCGCCGAATCGGCGAACCGGGTGGTGGCGCAGCTGCTGTTCCTGGAAGCGGAGGATCCTGACAAGGACATCTTCCTCTACATCAATTCCCCCGGCGGCTCGGTCTACGATGGTCTTGGCATCTTCGACACCATGCAGCATGTCAAACCTGATGTGCAGACCGTCTGTGTGGGTCTGGCTGCCTCCATGGGTGCTTTTCTGCTCTGCGCCGGCGCTCCCGGCAAGCGCAGCAGCCTCACCCACTCCCGGATCATGATCCACCAGCCCCTGGGCGGTGCCCGCGGTCAGGCCAGCGACATCCGCATCCAGGCCGATGAGATTCTCTATCTCAAGAAGAAGCTCAACCAGGAGCTCGCCGATCGCACCGGCCAGCCCCTCAGCCGGATTGAGGAGGACACCGATCGGGATTTCTTCATGTCCCCTGGGGAAGCCGTGAGCTACGGCCTGATCGATAAGGTGATTGAAAAGCGGCCGGTCCGTTCTCTCTGAGCTGGAAGCTTCACCGGGGGCCAGAGGCCCAGCGAAGACATCGAAGCCCAATGAAGCCAAACCAATCGTGAAATTGAAAAGCCCAATCCGGGTTTCAGGATTGGGCTCAACAGTTCTTGGCCTCAGTAGGAGATCAATCGGCCGCCCTTTTTTTCTCTAACCCCAGGACCAACCAGGAAATCAGGAGGTGGCTGGTTGCAGCAGGGGGGAGAAGCGCTCCTTCTCCGGGATGGTGGCGAATTCCGCCACCAGGGAGCGGAATTCTTCGCCATCGAGAGTGTCCGTCTCGATCAACAGCTCAACCACCCGATCCATGCAGTCGCGGTGTTGTTGCACCAAGGCGACGGTGTCTCGGTAGCAACTTTGCACCATCTGGCGCACGGCTTCATCAATGCGGTTGGCAATCGCGTCGGAAACATCGCTGCGGGTCATCAGGTCACGACCCAGGAAAACCTCCTGGTTCCCGGCTTCCAAGGAGAGAGGACCCAGGTCACTCATGCCGAAGCGGGTGACCATTTGGCGGGCCATGGAGGCCACCTGTTGGATGTCGCCCCCGGCGCCGGTGGTCACCTCAGCATGGCCGAAGACCACGTCTTCAGCAGCGCGCCCTCCCAGGGCGCCCATGATGCGTGCCCGCAGCTGAGATTTGCTCACCAGCATCTGCTCCTCATCCGGGGCAAACCAGGTGAGCCCTTGGGCCTGACCGCGGGGAATGAGGGTGACCTTCTGGACCGGGTCGTGCTGTTTGACGAGGGTGCCGACCAGGGCGTGGCCCACTTCGTGATAAGCGATCAGCCGCTTGCTGCGGCCATCGGTGAGCGGTTTTCCCTCCATGCCGGCAATCACCCGATCAACCGCGTCGTCGATTTCAGCCAGGGTGATCGCCTCCTTACGGCGACGGGCGGTGAGGATGGCCGCCTCATTGAGCAAGTTGGCCAGATCGGCTCCCGTGAAGCCCGGCGTACGGCGGGCGATGGCTTCCAGACTCACTCCTTCAGCGAGCACCTTGTTGCGGCTGTGGACGTGCAGGATTGAAAGGCGTCCCTTGATGTCCGGGGCATCCACGCCCACCTGCCGATCGAAGCGGCCCGGGCGCATCAGGGCTGAATCGAGCACATCGGGCCGGTTGGTGGCGGCGATGATAATGATGCCACTGTTGCCCTCAAAGCCGTCCATTTCGGTGAGCAACTGGTTGAGGGTCTGCTCCCGCTCGTCGTTGCCGCCGCCGATGCCGGCGCCGCGCTGACGGCCAACGGCATCGATTTCATCGATGAAGATCAAACAGGGGCTGTTCTCCTTGGCACGCTTGAAGAGATCCCGGACCCGGCTGGCGCCCACCCCCACGAACATTTCCACAAACTCGGAGCCCGAAAGGGAGAAGAACGGCACCCCCGCTTCGCCGGCGATCGCCTTGGCCAGCAGAGTTTTGCCGGTGCCCGGAGGACCTACCAGCAAAACCCCTTTGGGGATCTTGGCGCCGATGGCGGTGAAGCGCTCCGGGGTCTTGAGGAAGGTGACCACTTCTTGCAGATCTTGCTTGGCCTCTTCAACACCCGCCACGTCGTCGAATTTGACGCCGGTCTGGGCCTCCATCAGGAAACGGGCCTTGGTCTTGCCGAACTGCATGGCCTGGCCAGGACCACCGGGCATGCCGTTCGAGCGGCGGGCCAGAAAGATCAGGGAGCCAATCAGCAGCAGGGGGAAGAGCAGGTTGCCCAGCAGGCCAAGAGCCGGCGGTGCCTGGCGGGGGGGATGGATGTCGAAGCTGATTCCCTGGTCCTTGAGCTTGTTGATCAGTTCAGGCGCCAGACCAGGGAGATCCACCCGCAGGCGCTGAACACGGTTGTCGAGGTCGGGATCGACCGCCTCGACGACGGCCATGCGACCGCCATCAAAGATGTCGACAGCCGTGACCCGGCCGGCCTCGACGTAATCGAGGAAGCGCCCGTAACTCATACGGGCGACAGCGGCATTGCGGGGGGCAACGGTGGGAGTGCTGCCAGGGGCGCTGGGCAAGCGGGAGGCGCCGCCGCTGAACAGCTGCCAGCCCAAGAACAGGGCCACGAGGATCGGGAGCAGCCAAAGGGCAATCAGACGCCAGCGCTGATTCATGGAAGCAATTGATTTTGAAGAATTGTAAAGGGCCTTGGGGATGGCCGTGGCCCCAGCATGGCCTGGCGAAGGCTCACGCGGGAAGACCTGCCAGGAAGAAGGCCAGCGATGGACTCACCGATCGACTCAACCCGCCAGAGACCAGGGCTGGCCTTCAGCTCCGAGATCGTGGCTCCCATCCAGGGGGGCAAGAGGCGGATCGAGCCTCAGCATCCGAGCCGGCATCGACTCCAGCAGTTCCGGACCCCCGAGGCTGTGCGTAAGGATCTCCACCTCACTCTCGGGCGGACAGGCGAAGCTCAGCAGCTCGAACGGAAACACCACCCGCTCCAGAAAGAACGCACTGGGCCCCAGGCAGCGCAGGATCACCATGCGATCGGTGCTGTTGCGGTAGGCGCACTCCAGTTGGCCGGCAGCACCCCCGCCCATGAGCCCATCCAGGAGTTCTCCGCTGACCTGGGCCATCAGGGGCAGGGCGGTGTCCCGGTCGGTGAAGTCATGGTCGTCGGACGAAAGCCAGTCCAAGGGGTCAGAGGCGACGAAAGGGTGTTCCATCTAGCCACCGGGGCCGGCCCTGCATTGGTGACGAGGACGACGATTTCAGAGTTTCAAAAGGTTTGCCGCAGAATCTTCCGCCACCGTGTCTCTGCCTGGTCTCAGAGGCTGCGCAGGGCCACGATCGGATCCAGGCGCGCCGCCCGCCGCGCCGGCACCACGCCGAAGAACAACCCGATCGAGCCGGAGAGCCCCACCGTCGCCAGCACCATCCAGGAGGAAATCGCGGCCGGCAAGGGGGTCACCAGGGCCACCACCGCCACGGTGCCCACGCCTGCGGCGCTGCCGATCAAGCCTCCAATGCTGGCGAGCACCAGGGATTCCACCAGGAACTGGATCAGCACATCGTCGCTGCGGGCGCCGAGGGCCTTGCGCAGACCGATCTCCTCCGTGCGTTCGCTCACCGAGACCAACATGATGTTCATGATCCCGATCCCCCCCACCAGCAGGGAAACGGCCCCGATCGCCGCGAGCATCAGGGTGAGTCCGCCGGTGATGTTGCCCACGATCTGCTGGGCATCCTTCTGGGATCGGACGGCGAAATCGTCCTCCCGCAGGATGCGATGGCGCTGGCGGAGCAGGTTGGTGATCTGAAAGGCGGCGGCGCTGGTGCTCTTCTCATCGCGCGCCTCGACACTGATGAACGAGAGGCTGATGCCGTAGGTGGGGTCGCGGCCGCTGAGCCGGCTCACCATGGTGGTGAGCGGCACGTAGGCCGTCTCGTCCTGGTTGGAGCCGAACACGGCCCCTTTCGGGACCAGCACGCCGATCACTTCAAACGACTGATCGCGGATGCGCAGCTGACGTCCGATCGCGGAGCCGGTGGGCAGGAGTTTGTCCCGCAGGTCCGGGCCGATCACCGTCACGTTGCGGGCACTGCGCAGGTCGGAGTCGTTGAAGAAGCGCCCCTGGGACACCTCGAAACTGCGCACCTCCAGAAAATTGGGCGTCACGCCCGTCACCGTGGCCGACGAGGAGAGCGCACCGGCCTGAACCACCGCGTTGAGGGTGATCTGGGGGGCGACGCGGCGCACGCTCGGCACCTGTTCGGCAATCGCCTTGGCGTCCTCCAGTACCAGGGTCTTCGGAGTCTCGATGCCCTGGCGACGGGTGTCGTTGTTGCCCGGAACCACAAACAGCACGTTGGCACCCAGGCTGCTGAGCTGGTTGGCGGCCAGATTCTGGGCACCGCGGCCGATGCCCACCAGGGTGATCACCGAGGCGTTGCCGATCACGATGCCCAGCATCGTCAGCAGGCTGCGCATGCGGTTGGCCCGCAGGGTGGCCAGGGCCATCGCCACGCTCTCGCCAACAGGCAGCTTCATGCTCATGGGCAACGCGTCACCAGGGCGCTCGGAACGGCTACAAGCCTGCCGAAATTGGGAAGGCAGTGGGGCCGCTGTTGCCCCGGTGCACCACCCCCTCCCGCAGTTCGAGGGTGACCACCTCCCCCTCCCGCAGGTCGGAGGTGGCGTTGCTCACCCCCACGATCACGGGCACCCCGAGGCGGGCGGCGATCACGGCGGCATGGCTCTGGCTGCCCTCCTCCTCAGCGATCACGCCCCGGGCCTTGCGGATGGCGTCGAGGTAGGCGGCACTGGTGTCCCGCACCACCAGGATGTCCCCCGCCTCCAGACGGGCGGCCTCCTCCGGGGTGGTGGCCAGCCGCACCTTGCCGCTCACCGAACCGCTGCCGATCCCCAGCCCCTTGCCGAGCACCGCCGAGACGATGCTCACCTTGACAAGATTGGTGGAGCCACTCACCCCCGAAAGGGTGCCGGCGGTTTCGATCACCAGGTCGCCCTCCCGCAGCAGCCCTTGCTCACGGGCCTCATCCATCGCCACATGGAAGGTGCCGTTGCTCGTGGCCTCCTCCTCGATCACCAGGGGATTGACCCCCCAAACCAACTGCAGCCGCCGGGCCACGTTCACGTCGGGCGTGATCGCCAGGATCGGCGTGCTGGGGCGGAATTTGCTGACGTTGCGGGCGGTGGATCCGGTCTTGGTGAGGGGCAGGATCGCAGCGGCGTTGAGCTGGCGGGCGATGCTGCTCACCGCCTGGCAGATGGCATTGGGGATGGTGGTGGCCATGTGGCTGTCCAGCACCCGCTGGGGGTAATCCCGTTCGATGCGGCGGGCGATCTGGGCCATCGTGGCCACCGCCTCCACCGGGAAATCCCCCACGGCGCTCTCGTTGGAGAGCATCACGGCATCGGTGCCATCGAGGATGGCATTGGCCACATCGCTCACCTCGGCCCGGGTGGGGCGGGGGCTGCTCACCATGGAGTCGAGCATCTGGGTGGCGGT
>JBILEP010000056.1:0-9037 GCA_044352045.1 Cyanobium sp.
GCGCCAGGTAACGCACCCCCAGGCGCTCGCAGAGCCGGCCCAGCTCCGGCCGGCCGCTGTCATCGAGCAGCCACACCTGCATTGGGGGCCCCTCCAGGTCGAGGCAGGCGCGCAGGCAGCGCTCCACCAGCTCCGGCGGCTCGCCATAGCTTGGCACCAGCACATCCACCGTGGGCCAGGGCCTCGGCGCTGGGCTGGAGCCAGGGGCGGCGCCGCGGAAATCCTGTGGCCGCCAGAGGCTGAACAGCAGGGTGAGGAAACCGGTGCCCAGCAACAAGGCCTCGGCCGCCAGGGCCAGAAGGCTGAGGGCCGCCGCCAGGGGCGTGTCGAGGTTGAGGGTTTCGGCCGCGCGCCAGATCAGGTAGCGGAGCCCGAGCAGCAGCAGCAGAGCGACGGCCCAGGGGTGGCGCATGGTGGGGCTAGGAAGGCGGCGCCGCCGGCGGGGGGCAGAGCTGGCGGGCAAAGTCGCAGCTCTGGATCGCCGGCTTCTGCCAGCTCAGGGGGATCTCCAGCAGGTCGCGGCTGCCGCTGATAGCCTGGGCCAGGAAAAGCAGCGCCGCCAGAGCATTGGCGCAGACGTGCAGCCGCCGCCAACGCAGGTCGCGCTGTATCTCTGGCCGGGCAGCCAGGGCGAACAGCAGCAGACCGGTGAGGCCGGCCCCACCCCAGTAGTGCGATTGCCAGAAGGCCGGGTTGAGGGGATCGTCGCTGAGGCGCCACACCTCGTTCTGGCCGCCGAGGGTGAGCACGCCAGCCCAGGTGAGCAGGGCGAAGCCGGCGCGGCCGGCCGGCCGCTGCAGCCGCAGCAGCGCCGCCAGGGCCGCCAGGCTGCCGAGGGCGATCAGGCTGAGCCCGACCAGCCGCCCGGGGCCGCCGCTGAACTGGCCGAAGGGCGCCTTGGTGCCGATCACCACCGCCAGGGCCAGCACTTCGATCAGCACCACCGCCACCGCCAGGGCTCGCCCCAGGTCGCTGTGCTCCGCTCCGCTGCTGGCGGGCAGCCGGCTGCGCCCCAGCCGGCGCTGGCGGGTGCGACGGGCCAGATGCAGCACCACCCCCAGCAGCGGATAGGCGACGGTCACCATCAACGCCGGATGGAGAATCCAGAGCCAATCGATCGTGGTCACCGGCTGACCGCGAAGTGGAAAAACCCTAATCAGCGCCCCTGGGAAGTGGCGACCTGGGCTCTCTGCCAGGATCGCGCTGGCCCTCCCCGCTGCGGCGATGTCCCTGGAGCAACTCCGCCAGTTCCTGCTGCGGATGCAGAACGACGATGGGCTGCGCCAGCAGGTGCTGGCGGCCGCCACCGCCGACGATGTGGCCCAGATCGCCCTGCGCCTGGGTTATGAGTTCTCCGGCGATGAGCTGCTGCGGGCCTCGGGCCAGCGCTTCGAGCGGGTGACGGTGCGCAAAAACGACATCCCGGGCGAATACAACTGAAGCCGGTCGTGGCCAGCCCGGGGGGGATCTGGGGGGATGTGATCCAGCCTGAGCCAGGCGAAACAATGCGGGAGGCGCCGTGGTGAAACCCCGCCTCCCGGCTGCGGCGTGGGCTTAGGGCTGGTAAGGCAGCGAGGAATGGTGCAGCACGATGCGGGTTTCACCGTCGGGTTCGCGCAGGAAGGCCCAGGTCTTGTCCACGGTGGTCACCTTGCCGCTGCTGTCGGTGAGGTCGACGTTGCCCATGGTGATGGCGACGATGCCATGCAACTGGATCACCTGGGTGCGCAGGGCGCACTTGTCCCAGGGCTTGATGGCAAATCCCTTGTCGTTGGGATAGGCGGGATCGCCACCCACGAAGTAGGCCAGGGCTCCCTGCTTGGTGGGGCGGAAGGTTTGGGCGCCGGAGGTGAGGGTGGGCTTGAAGGCCACCGGGCCGTAGCCGTAACCATAGGCTTGGTCGAGCACCTTCTCGGCGGTGGCGCGGGCCTGGCTGAAGCCGCCGCTGCGGTAGGCCCGGCTGATCGAAAGCAGGGCATCGCACCAGGCTTGCTGGGCCTGCATCACCTGCGCTTGGCTGATGTTGGTGTTCATCACCATCGTCTCGGCCACCGCTGGCGTGGACCGGGCGACCTGAACCTGGGCCAGCGCCGGCAGGGAAAGCGAGGCGAGCAGGGGAACAGCGGCGAGGCAGGGGCCGGCGAGGGGGAAGCGCGTCATCCGAGCGAGAGTTGGGCGGCGGGACGCTAACGATCAGCTGGAAACGCCACAGGCCGCGGGTGGCCGCAGTTAGGAATTCTTTGCGAATGCTGCCCGGACCCTGCAACGCCTCAGCGCAGCCCCTTCATGGCGTCGTCGAGCCGTTGCTGATCGGCCTGGCCGGAGGCCTCCACCTGCTTCTCCACCTGCTGGATGGTTTGAGAGGGCCGCGGCGCCTGCTCGGAGGGGCCGAACAGCGACCCCATGCCGAAGCGACTCGATAACAAGCCCACAATCACCGCGACCAGCAGCAGGGCGACCAGTTGCATGGCGGTGAGCGGCGGAGCTGCCACCATCCTGGTCACGCCCCCACCACGCCGCCAGCCGATCCCGCATCGCCATGCTGTTTTCCGCCGCCTGCGAACGCAACAAAGCGCCGATCCTGGCGGTGCTGCGCGAGTGGCTGCCGCCGGGGGCGCGGGTGCTGGAGATCGGCTCGGGCAGCGGCCAGCATGCCCGCTTCTTCTGCCAGCAGATCGCCGGCCTGCACTGGCAGTGCAGTGAGCGGCCCGAAGCCTGGGCCAACCTGGCGGAGGCGTTGGCCGCCGCAGCGCCCGGGGTGCTGGCGCCCGGGGCCACCCTGGCCGCCCCGATCGCACTGGATGTGCGGCAAGTGAAGCCCTGGCCCGGCGGTGCCTACGACGCCGTGTTCACGGCCAACACCTGCCACATCATGCCGGAGGCGGCCCTGGCGCCACTGCTGGCGGGCAGCCGGCGAGCCCTGCGCCCAGGCGGGCGGCTGCTGCTCTACGGCCCCTTCCACGACGACGGCGTGCCCACCGCCGCGAGCAACGCGGCCTTCGATGCCCACCTGCGCAGCCTGGATCCCGCCATGGGCGTGCGTGACGCGGTGCGGCTGCAGGGCCAGGCCCGGCAGCTCGGCTTCGAGCCCGTGGCCGACATCGCGATGCCGGCGAACAACCGCATCTTGATGTTCACTACTACGGCTTAAGGGGCGCTGGCGCCGGCGAGCGCCCGCTGGATCGGCACCACCCTCATGGCTCGGGAGCCTCTAGCAGCGCGCGAAACAGCACGTGGGCATCCACGAAGCCGAGGCGCGGATGGCGGAAGGCGCCAGGCAGGGTGCCCACGATGGCGAAGCCGTTGGCTTGCCAGCAGGCCAGAGCGGCGGTGTTGGAGCTCACCACCAAATTGAACTGCAGGGCGCGGTAACCACGTCGCCGCGCCTCGGCCAGGGAGTGCTGGCAGAGCTGGCTGCCGATGCCCTGCCGCCGCCAAGGCTCGGCCACCGCATAGCCGGCATTGGCCACATGGGCGCCGAGGCTGAGGCTGTTGGCGCGCAGATAAAAGGTGCCCACCACCTCCCGATCGGCCGCCAGCGCCACAAACACGGCCTGATCGGGCGCCAACCAGAGCCGGCGCGCCTCCGCTTCCTCGATCGCCGGGTCGTGGGGAAACGTTTCGCCGGCCCGGAACACCGGCTCCAGCACTCGCCAGACGCCGGGCCAGTCGGCCGGGCGCATGGGCCGGATCGTCACAGCGCCGTCCATGGTCAGGGAATCGGGCGGGGCCTGCCGGGTTGTCATCCTGGGAACATCCTGCCGCAGCCCTGATCTGCTCTGCTCTCCTCTCCCGCGCCGGCACCAGGGCGGCCACCAGAGTTTCACCCTGATCGAGGCGGGCGGCTTCCGCAATCGCCTCGATGGGGCGGTGGATTGAGCGGGCTGGGCCGCAGATCGCTGCTCCCCTCAGAGCTGGCGGCGATCCAGGGCCTCGGCCAGGCGGGTGGCGGCGGCGGCGAGCTGGGCCTGGGGATCGGGCGGAGCGACGGCGGCCTGGCCGCGGCGTAAGGCTGCGATGGCGCGCACGATCACGAACACCACGAAGGCGATGACGACGAAATTGATCAGGGCCACGATCACCGAACCGGCGGGCCAGCTGGCGATCGAGGCCACGTTCGCGGCCTTCATCGCCGGCTCGAGCAGCGAGCCCATCACCAGGCTCACCACAGCGTCCACCACCTTGCCAAAGGCGCCACCGATCACCACGGCCACAGCCAGGTCAACGACATTGCCTTGGTTGATGAAGTCCTTGAAATCGGAGAAGAAAGAACGGGCGCGAGCCATCGACAAACAGTTTCAGGGAAAACGGGCAAAATGCCCCACCCATCCAAGCGAGCCAGCGGGCAGTTGACAACGTGTTCCCCCGGGAATTGGGGAGGCGCCCACGTCTGGCGAGCGGGTTGACCCTTTCCGTTCGTTGGCGCAGCGCTTCCGATCGCCGCGGGCCACCGCCAGCAGGGAGAGGCCGCTCACCGGAGCAAGCGGGAAGATACGCCCATGGCCGCCGCAGGTTCCCCTGACCCACCGTGTCACCCAGCCCGCTGTTGACCTGCGCACGGAGGCGGGCTGCGCCCTGGCGATCGGCCCCTGGCCCCGCTTCCGCTACGACGCCCGCGGCGGCGGCGGCCGGGGCGAGAGCGGAGCTGAGGCCGGCGAGGGCTGGCGACCGCTGGTGTTTGACCCGGCCGCGCTCACGATTCCGCCGCTCCACGCCCGCAGCGCCCGCATTTGGGGCCTGCCCCTGCCGCCGGGCCTGGAGATCGCGATCGAGCCCCTGGAGCTGGCGGGGCGCTGGAATCCCGGCGCGGGCCTGGTGGACCTTGCCTTCGAGGCTCGCTTCCAGCTGCGCCTCGCGGGTCGCTCCATCGCCCCGCAGCTGCGGGTGAGCACACGCCTGGGCACGGGTGAAGCCCGCGGCCAGAGCCAGCGGGCCAGCGGCCGGCCCTTGGATGGGGAGGGCCGGGGGGTGCTCGTGGGCATCGCCCTGGTGCCGCCGAGCGGGGCGGCATGGCTGGATCGCTTCCTGGGGCTTCCCGGCGAGGCCCTCGCCGTGCTGGGCTGCCAGCTGGTTGCGCGGAGCGCCCCGTGATGCGGCTCTGGTCTGCTGAATCGCTGCCGCCGTTGCCGCCACTGCGGCTGGCGGTGGTGGGCCATGTGGAGTGGGTGAGTTTCCTGAAGGTGGACCAGCTGCCGGCGGCGGGGCTGATCGGCCATGCGAGCGCTTTTCTGGAGGAACCCGCTGGTGGCGGCGCGGTGGCGGCGGTGCAGCTGGCGCGGCTGCTGGGGCGGCCGGTGCCCTTTTTCACCGCCCTGGGGCGCGATGCGATCGGCGAGCGCAGCGTGGAGCGGCTCACGGAGCTGGGGCTGGAGCTGCATGTGGCCTGGCGCGAGGCGCCCAGCCGCCGGGGGATTTCCTTCGTGGATGGCCACGGCGACCGATCGATCACGGTGATCGGCGAACGCCTCACCCCCACCGCCGCCGATCCCCTGCCCTGGGAAGATCTGGCGGCGTGCGATGGGGTATTCGCCACCGCCGCCGACCCGGCCGCCCTGCGGGCCTGCCGCGCCGCCAAAGTGCTGGCGGCCACCCCCCGATTGCGCCTGCCGGTGCTCAACGAAGCGGACATCAGCCTGGACGCGTTGATCGGCAGCGGCCTCGACCCCGGCGAAGCGGTGCCGGAGGGCTCCCTGCAGCGCCCGCCCAAGCTGCGGATCGCCACCGAGGGCGCGGCGGGCGGCCGGATCGAGCCGGGCGGCCGCTTCGCCGCCCCCAGCCTCACCGCCGCCGTCGTCGACACCTATGGCTGTGGCGACAGCTTCGCGGCGGGGGTGACGGCGGGGCTGGCGGCGCTCTGGAGCGCGGAGCAGGCGGTCAGTCTGGGGGCCCATTGCGGCGCCGCCTGCGCCACCCGCTTCGGCCCTTACGGTTGAGCCCGCCGATGCGCCAGTCCCGCCCAATGTCCGCCGCTGCGAGCGACCGGCGCAGCACTCTGGCCACCGCCGCCCAGCTGGCGCTGCTGATCGTGGTGGCCCTGCTGATGTTGCTGCCCTTGCTGTGGCTGGTGAGCACCTCCCTGAAGGGTCCCGCCGAGGACATCTTCACCAGCCCACCGGCCTTGCTGCCCTCGCAGCCAAGCCTGGCGGCCTATGGGCGCCTGTTCGCCGACAATCCGATGGCCACCTATGTGCTGAACAGCGCGGTGGTGAGCTCGCTGGCGGTGCTGGCCAACCTGCTGTTCTGCTCCCTGGCGGCCTACCCGCTGGCCAGGCTGCGCTTTGCGGGCCGGGGCCTGGTGCTGGCGGTGGTGGTGGCCACGATTCTGATCCCGTTCCAGGTGGTGATGATCCCGCTGTATCTGCTGATGGTGCAGCTGGGGCTTCGCAATACGTTGTGGGCGTTGATCATTCCCCAGGCCGCCACCGCCTTCGGCATTTTTCTGCTGCGCCAGAGCTTTCTGGCGGTGCCGGTGGAGCTGGAGGAGGCGGCCCGCATCGATGGCTGCACACCGCTGGGGGAGTGGTGGAACGTGATGATCCCCGCGGCCCGTGCCGACCTGATCACCCTGGCGATGTTCGTGTTCATCGGCAGCTGGAGCGATTTCCTCTGGCCGCTGATCATCATCGACGACCCGGTCCTTTACACGTTGCCGCTGGGCCTGCAGCAACTGGCCAGCAGTTTTTCGCTCGACTGGCGGCTGGTGGCGGCGGGGGCGATCGTGTCGATCCTGCCGGTGATGGTGTTGTTTGTGGCGTTGCAGCGCTTTATCTTGCCGAGTGCGACGGGGGATGCGGTGAAGGGGTGAGCAAGCCCTCAGCAGAATGGGGCCGCATCGCTATGGCAGTCAATCCTAATCAATTCCGAGAGAGTGTTGAGTTTCAACCAGCACTATCCAGGGCTGCATTGGTGAAGGACTCTCTGCTGATCGCTGATTATCAAGGCTGGGAGGCGAAGAAGATGCTGGCGATCGGCACGGCGGGGGGGTCTAGTCGCTAGCTTCCGTGAGCGATCTCAGGGCAATCCCACCGCTTGCCACGGTTTTAGGCGGCGTAGACGGCCGGGGAAGGGTGATGATACTTGTCCTGCCAAAAACTCGTTCGGTGCGCATGAAGATGTTGGTCGCAATGCTCTTTAAGCGTCCGATCATCGTCTGGCTTCTTTCCCTGTTCTTTGGCATTCCTGCGGTCTGTTTTGTCGTGAGCCATGCGCTCGTCTTTTCTGGCCTTCTCTTGCCGCCGCCGAATCTGAAGTCGTATTTTGAGAATCCAGACTTGGTCTGCTTCATTGTCAATGTGGGCGAGGCCCTGTTCCTCATCATCTCGATCGGATTGCTCCTCGCAATGAAGCGAGTGAGCTTGCCGCTGATTGCAGCATATTTTACAATCGACACTCTCCATAGCGTCTCCGGGAAATGCCTGGTCTCTCCGTATGTTCCGCCCTCACTGTTTGTTATTGTCGCCGTGAACATAGCCGTCGTTGCATATGTCTGGAATCTGCGGCGAAAGGGGCTTCTGGCATGAGCGGTCGTCGACGGATCAAGTCGGAGTCATTGATTTCATGGGTGGCCGACGCGCTATCGTGTGACCACTACGTGGCGAATTCACGGAGTTGTCGCACCATCTGATGGCCTATCCTGCTGTGTGCCGCAGTTCCGCATCTGCTCGCTTGGGCTGCCGTGCCCAGGCGGGGTCGGGTTTAGATGTAGCCACGTCTTCTCTCCTGCGTCAATTGGGCCTACCCTTGAAGCCATGACCACAACGACCGCCACTCTTGCTGCCTTGCGCTCCGGTGAGCTGAAGGGGATCAAGCGGCTGGATCTCGCCTGCGATCTGCAGGAATTTCCGCGGGAAATCTTCGCGTTGGCCGAAAGCCTTGAGGTTCTCAATCTCTCAGATAACGCGTTGGCTGCACTCCCGGATGATTTGTCGCGACTGAGCAAGTTACGGGTGTTGTTCTGCTCGGGAAATCGCTTTACCCGGCTGCCCGAGGTGCTGGCCTCGTGCGCTCATCTGGAGATGGTCGGCTTTAAATCCAATAGCATCCGCGAGGTTCCGGCTGACGCTATTTCTACCGGCTTGCGCTGGTTGATCCTCACAGATAATCAGATTTCGGCACTTCCTGCCTCCATCGGCAACTGCAAGCGTCTGCAAAAACTGATGTTGGCCGGCAATCAACTGGCCGATTTGCCGGAGGCGATGCGCGGCTGCCATGGGCTTGAGCTGCTGCGCATTTCGGCCAACCGTTTCCAATCTTTGCCGGAATGGCTGCTGCAGCTCCCCCGGTTGACCTGGTTGGCGTTTGGCGGAAATCCCGTTTCCGCCGTGCCCCGCGACCCTAGTGCGGCCGTGCCCCGCCTGCAGTGGGAAGATCTGGTGTTGGCTGAAAAACTCGGTGAAGGCGCCTCGGGAGTGATTCACAAAGCGCACTGGCAGCCGTCGCAGCAGGATGCCGGCCAGCCTGTGGCGGTGAAGCTATTTAAGGGGGCGGTCACGAGTGACGGGTTTCCGGCGGAAGAAATGGCGGCCTGTCTGGCGGCGGGAAATCACGCTCACCTGATCGGGGTCCTGGGTGTCCTCACCGGCCACCCTGAGGGCACCAGCGGCTTGGTGATGCCCTGGGTCGACCCGGGGTTTCGTAATCTGGCCGGCCCGCCTAGCCTGGCCACGTGCACGAGGGACGTTTATGAGGAGGACCAACGGTTCTCCCTGCCGGTGCTGCTGGATTTGGCGAAGGGCATGGCCAGTGTCGGCGCGCACCTGCACGAACGTGGGATTTCGCACGGGGATCTTTATGCGCATAATATCCTTTATCGCCCCGAAGGCGGCTGCTTTTTGGGGGATTTCGGCGCCGCCTCCTTTTACCCGCCCCAGGCCAGTGGAGATGCCAATTTGTTTGAGTCGCTGGAGGTGCGCGCCTTCGGCTGTTTGCTTGGCGAATTGCTGGAGCGCTGTGACGCCGAAGCGGACGTGCGCCTGCCGTCGTTGAAAGCGCTGCAACTTCGCTGCATGGCGCCAGAGTCGGCGAACCGTCCCCGGTT
>JBILEP010000119.1:0-6380 GCA_044352045.1 Cyanobium sp.
GGCCGCACCAGCACGGCGGCCACCTGCCGCAGGGGCAGTTCACTGGGGTAGGTGTCCTGATCGGGGCTGCCGTCCGGGCTGAGCAGGTGCTGTTTTCGGGCGAGCGCCGTGACATATCCATCGCCGCAGTCTTCGACCAGCGCCAGCTCAACCGTGGCGCCGTTGCCCAGGACGCTGGTGGGGGCGGCGCGGAATTCGGACCAGGTCTTGGGGTTGTCGGGTCGCAAGGATTGCAACAGGATCTTCCGATCGCCGTCAGGCACCGTCAGCACAGCCGAGGGGTCGGCGGGTGGGGCGAAGCGCCATTCGGAGTTGTCGATCGGGCGGGTGTGCAGCTGATAGCTGACGCTGGCCTGGCTGCCGCCCTCGCCGGAAGCCGTGCCGATGCGGACGTTCGCCGTGGCGCCGACCGCGAGCACCGGGGTTTCGATCCGCAGGGGAACGGCGGGATTGGCGCGCACCCGCAGGGGCAGGATCGCGGTGAGAACCTGCTCCTGCTGATAGCTGGCGCCAGCGCGGGGCTTGCGCTTCAGGCTGGCACGGACGACAAGGTCGCGATCTTCGCTGGCCCCGTGCTTGAGGGGAATCACAATCGGCTCGGAGTTCCCGACCACCGCGATGGCGCTGAGAGTGTGCTGCTCGGCGAAGGGCAGATGGCGCTCGCTGGCGTCGATCACTTCGTACTTCACCCCCTTCTGGCTGTCGAGCACCTGGACGGCGAGCGACTGGCCATGGTTGGCCAATCGGGCCAGCCTCTCGGGGTGCAGGAGGGGCAGGGCCTGGTGTCGATCGTCGAGCAGCGCCAGGCTGAGGCTCGGGTCGATGCCCTCCACCAGGAGAATCTGGCCGCGCAGCAGGGTGGTGCGCTGGCGCCCGTTGGCGGTGGTCGCCACCGCGTGGCTGCCGGACTTTTGAAGCACGCTGGCCTGAACCCGCAGGCTGATGTCCTGGCGGATCGCGGCGGTGGTGAAGACCAGGGCATCGCCAGTCCCCTCCAGCGGCACCCCCACCGGTTTGCCGGTGTCGGCCTGAAGCAACTGGTAGAGCACACCCCGCTGGCTGAAGGGCAGGGTGAGCGTGGCGGGCTGGCCGCTGGCCACCATCAGGGAAGCGGGGAGGGGGATGTCGCGCAGGGGCCAAGGCAGCCCGAGCTGCAGCAGCGTGACCAGCCGGTCGCGGCTGTCGCGCAGGCGCAGAGCCAGCAGCGAATCGGTGGGTGCGGCACCGGCCAGGGTGGCGAGGCGGTAGTCGGCGAGGCGCTGGCGAAACTGGCGCCAGGTGGCCAGCAGCTCACTCCAGTCGCCCTGGCCGGCATCGTCGGGGTGATCGGCGAACCAATGCAGGTCGACGGCCAGGTGGGCGGGCATCTCCTCGCGCACGCAGCGCTGCGCGAACCGTTCGTAGGTGGAGGGCCCATCGGCGTCGGGGCCGCTGCCACGGACGGGCAGCAGGGCCTCGTGGATCACCACGCTCACCCGGGCGCTCCAGGGATCGGCCAGGGGCACATCGGCGAGGAAGGGGATGGGATCTTCCCCTTCGGCCACCCGCTGCAGGCCATCTTCCGGCAGGGGGCGCAGCAGCAGGTGCTCGATCACCAGCAGGGGGGGCTGGCCGTGGCGGCTGGCCGGCAGCCCGAGCTTGCGGCGCAGGCGCTCGGCGAACAGACCCTGACCTTCATCGGCGGCGGTGGCGGGGGATGCCTGCAGGAGATCGGGCCCGGAGCCGCGACCGCCGGTGAGCGAGGCGATGCGCTCCAGGAAGGCCGAGCGATCGGCGGCCAGATGCGCCAGGTCAGCGCCGTCGGGGCCACGCATCTGCTGATGGAGGCCGAGTTGCTCGCCGAAGCGACTGAGCAGATGGCCCAGGGCAGCGGTGCGCTCCGGCAGGCCCGCGCTTTCGGAACTGCTCTGGAGCGCCTGGCGCAGCGCGTTCTGCTGCTGGGCGGGGGAGCCGCGGCGCAGCGCGGCGAGGTTCAGCTCAGGGTCGTCCGCGAGCAGGACGGCGGGGCTGGCGACCGTGGCGGGATCGCCGGGGGGGAGGGGCGAGAGCAGGGTGGTGGCCTGGATCAGGCGGGCCTGGGCGTTGGCCAGGAGCTGATCGAACAGGAGCAGATAGGCCCGCCGGACCGACGCCGTAGACCGCCGGCAGCTGGCGGGCGAGGGAGCGGCGATGGTGGAGCTGGCGGGGGCGACGCGCGGATGCAGGCGTCCAGGCAGCGGTGCACGGCGCCCATCAGGGCTTCGGGGGGGCCATCGACCTCCACCTCAAGGCTGGCCCGCACGTGGGCCTGGAAGGGCTTGGCCAGCACCAGCTCCAGGTCGCGGCCGAGCAGGCGGCAGCCCTGCAGCCGCCGGGCCATGGCGCGCAGGCTGGCGGTGGCATCGGCCTGGGAGGCGGAAACCTGGGCGGCGATGCGCAGCACACCCCGGGGGGTGATGCTGCCCTGTTGGATCGCGGCGGGGCTGGGATCGAGATCGAGATCGCCGAGGCCCTGCTGGCGAGGGCGGTAGTAGAGGGGCAGCACCGGGGGGCTGTCGGTGTCGACATGGACGCTGAGGACGCCGAGGCTGGTGAGCAGGCTGATCAGATCCTCCCGGGTGACCGGATCGCCGCCGAGGATCTGGTCGGGGCCGGGCTGCCAGTCGGGGCCGGCGCTGGCCAGCAGATCCTCGATCGGGAATTGGGCGCGGTAGGGCCAGTTCGGTGAGCGCGAAGCAGAGCTGCTCGAGCAGGGTGATGCCGGGGTCGTGGGTGTTGTAGTCGCTCCACTTCGTGGCCCAAGGGCTGCGTCCGGCCTAAGGGCGCTGCCCACACTGGCTGCGGTCGCCCCTGAGCGCCAAGGCCCGTTGATCGCGCTCCACGAAACGCTGGCCTAGAGAGTCTGGCGGAGGGAAACTCTTCCCCGCTCGCCCATGCCGATTGGATCCGCTCCAGCAGTGGCAAAGGGAAGGGGCTCCGCCACCGGCTCACCGTTCTTTGTGATCATCAGCACAGCAGCGGATGCAGCCACCTGACTCATCAGGCCCAGGCGGTTATGCCACTGGCGCTCACGGCGTCCAGATCTCCGCTAAATCCAACTCCAAACCCTCGGCCAGCTCACTGCCCTCCAGACGGTGGGCGTTGTCGATCCTTTCCACCGACATCGGCTGGCTGACCCGCAAGATCTCCGCCGCTCGCTGGTGGGGCAACAGCAGCCAGCAAAGGCGTGTGCCATTGGCCTGATACAGCTTCATCTTGCGGCGCAGGGCACTCTCTCCGCGCGGCCCCTCATCGCTGGGGCTGGCCAATTCCACCACCAGGTCGGGGCAGAGGGGTGGGAAGCCGCGTCGCTCGTCGGCACTCAGGGCTTGCCAGCGATCCTCCCGCACCAGCGCGGCATCGGGGCTGAGCACGGAGCCATCCGGCAGGCGGAAACCGCCCGAACTGTCAAAGATTCGCCAATGCGGTCGGCGCCTGCAAAAGGCAGACAACTGATAAATGATCGCGCTATTGCGGCTGCTCGTCTCCCCGCCCGTCGGTGTCATGGCGATCAGCGTTCCATCGGCGGCGAGTTCGAGCACGGCATCCGGATTGGCGTGGCACACCCGCTCAAACTGCTCGGGCGTCAGCCTCAGATCCGGTGGCAGGAGCAACGGCGCGGGCTCCAGATCGGGCGAAGCGAAAGCGGTCGGCGCCTGGAGCATGACGCATTCCCTGCCTGGAGATTCACTGTATCGGCGTTGGGCGGCACGTGCCCCTCACCCCCCGATCAACGCCTCCAGCGCCGCGGTCACATCGGGCTGGCGCATCAGCGCCTCGCCCACCAGCACCGCGTCGGCGCCCGCACTCTGGGCCCGATCGAGGTCGTCGCGGTTGAACAGGCCCGATTCGCTCACCACCAGGGCGCGCCGCTCCCGCAGGGCGGTGCCGTAGCGCTCCAGCAGGCGCTCGCTGGTGGCCAGGTCCACCGTGAACGTGCTCAGGTCGCGGTTGTTGATGCCGATCAGCGGTCGCTCGCCGGCGCCGCAAAGGTTGTCCAGGGCCAGCAGCCGCTCCAGCTCAGGTTCGTCGTGCACCTCAATCAGCGCCGCCAGACCCAGGCCGCGGGCCACCTTCAACAGGTAGGCCAGATCCCGGTCAGGGAGGATCGCGGCGATCAGCAAGGCGGCGTCGGCGCCGGCCGCCCGGGCCTGATAGAGCTGATAGGGGCTGAGAATGAAGTCCTTGCAGAGCAGCGGCAGCTCCACCGCCTGGCGCACCTCCACCAGCACCTCGAAGCCACCCTGAAAGAAGCGCCGGTCGGTGAGCACCGACAGGCCGCTGGCGCCGCCGGCGGCGTAGCCCCTGGCGATCGCCACCGCATCGAAATCCTCCCGCAACACCCCCTTGCTGGGGCTGGCCTTCTTCACCTCGGCGATCACCGCCGGCTTGCGGCAGCTGGCCAGCAGGGCGGCGGCGAAGTCACGGCAGGGGGGCAGCTCGGCCACCTGGCCCCGCAGCTTCTCCAGCGGCACCCGCTCGCGGGCGGCGGCGATCTCCCGATCTTTTTCCCAGACGATCTCCTCAAGGATGTGGCGCGGCTGTCCCTCCTCGTGGCGGATGCCGTATTCCAGGTGGGCCACCTTCACCGAAGGGTTGGGGGGGCGGCGGCGGATCTCCATGGGCTCTGGGCGGCGGGGCGCGGCGACGGAAGGGGAGGGCAGGGGAGCCCGGGGATGCATTCAGGCGAGGGCGGCGGCCGCCTGGCGGTAGGCCACCTCCACCACCTCACTGAGGGTGGGATGGGTGTGCACCTCGGTGGCCAGCTGGCGCACGGTCTGGCGGCGGGCCACGGCGTTGGCCACCTCCTGGATCAGGTCGGCGGCGTGCAGGCCGTAGATGTGGGCGCCGAGCACCTCGCCGCTGTCCTTGCGGAAGAGCAGCTTCATCAGCCCATCGCTCTCCAGCTCCGCCAGGGCCTTGGAATTGGCCTTGAACCAGCTGCGCACGCTGCCCAGCTCGAAGCCCTCCCGCGCCGCCAGCTCCTTCGCCTCCACCTCGCTCAGCCCCACCGAGCTGATCTCCGGGTGGGTGAAGGTGGCCGCCGGAATCGAGCGGTAATCGATGCGGCGGGGGTGGCCCAGGATGTTGTCCACCGCCACCGTGCCCTGGGCCGCGGCCGTATGGGCGAGCATCATCTTGCCGGTCACGTCGCCCACGGCCCAGAGGTGGGCCACCACCGGCGCGCCGGGCTCGGCGCTGGCCAGCACCCGCATGCTGTCGTCGACGGGCAGGAAGCCCCGCTGGGTGCTCACCCCCACCGAGGCGAGGTTGAGCTCGGCGCTCACCGGCACCCGGCCGGTGGCCACCAGCACCGCATCCACCTCCAGGGTTTCCACCGGCTCGCGCGTGGCCATGTCCACCAGCTCGATCCTCACCGGGCTCCCCGGGGTGACGGACTTGGCCAGCACGCCGGCTCTGGCATCGATGTCGCGGCCTTCGATCAGCTTGCGGGCCGCCAGCTTGGCGATATCCGGATCAAAGGTGGGCATCACCCGATCGAGCGCCTCGATCATCGTGACCTCGCAGCCCAGGGCGGTGTAAACATCCGCGAATTCCAGGCCGATGTAGCCACTGCCGATGATCGCGATCCAGCGGGGCAGCCATTCCAGGTTGATCGATTCGTCGCTGGTGAAGACGGTGCGGCCATCGGTTTCGATGCCGGGGGGCACGAAGGGATCGGAGCCGGTGGCCACGATCACCTCCCGGGCGCCGTACACCTTGTCGACGCCGTGGCGATCGCGCACCCCCACCCGCTGGGGGCCCTCCAGCCGGCCCTTGCCCCGCAGGATCACAACGCCGGCGCGCTCCAGGGTGCGGGTGAGGTTGTCGCGGATCGTGGCCACCAGCTGGGCGGCATGGTCGGCGATCGCCTGGCGCTCGAAGCGCACCGGCGCCGCGTGGATGCCGAAGCCGCGCAGGTGCTCCGCGTCCGCCAGCTCCCGCACCCGCCCGGCGGCGGCCAGCAGGGCCTTGGAGGGCACGCAGCCGCGGTTCACGCAGGTGCCCCCCATGTCGCGCGCTTCCACGATCGCCACCTTCAGGCCGTGCTCCGCGGCGTGCTTGGCGGCGTCGAAGCCGCCATAGCCGGCCCCGATCACGATCACGTCGAAATCGAAGGAGCTGGCGGACCCTGGGGAGACGGTCACGGGCGGCGGCGGCGGACGTTGCCGGGCATTCTCCCCTGTCAGGGCCCGTGCCGCTGGCGCCAGCGCTCCAGCAGCAGCGGCGCGGCGGCCACCGCCACATTCAGCGACTCCACGGCGGCGCTGTGGGGGATGGTGACCACCGCGCTGGCCAGGGAGGCCAGAGCAGGGTCGAGGCCTGCCCCCTCATTGCCCAGCAGCAGGGCGGTCGCTGAA
>JBILEP010000375.1:0-2570 GCA_044352045.1 Cyanobium sp.
GCCGGGTCCAGTCAAGCCGCCAGTAGGGCGTCAGCGACGCCTGCGCCGCCCCAGGCGCCACCGCGGCCACCACCTGGGCGCCGCTCGCCAGCAGCTGCCCCAGCCGCGCCGCCAGCGCCGCCGCCCCCAACCGCCGCAGCGGCAGGGCCAGGGCCGCGCCGGCGGAGGCCCGCAGCACTTTGGGCTGATACGGATCCGCCCCCTCCGCCAACCACACCTCCTCCACCCCGGCCGCCAGAGCGGTGCGCAACAGGGTGCCCAGGTTGCCAGGGTCCTGAAGACGATCGAGCGCCAGCACGAAGGCCGGCGGATCCCCCCCCGGCGGGGACGGCGGCTCCGCCGGAGCGATCAGGGTGTGCAACACGCCATCGGGATGGCGGGTGGTGGCCGCCGCCGCCAGCACCTCGGCGCTGGCGGGCTGGATCCGCGTCCCGGCGGGCAGGGCGGCGAGCAGCGGAGCGTGGGCGCCGATCCAGGCGGGGGTCGCGAGCACCAGCTGCGGGCGCAGGCCAAGGCGCGCCGTCTCCTGCAACAGGTGGGTGCCCTCAAGGAGCAGCAGGCCCAGCTGCCGACGGCCGCGGGACTCCTGCAGCTGGCGAAGCTCGCGCACCAAAGGATTGCGCCGGCTGCTGATCAGGTCGACACCGGGACGGGCGGACGGGTCGGCGGGGAGGCTCAGAACGACTGGTGGTGGCGCACCCGCATCTTCTCGCGCAGCACCAGCTCGGGAGCACCCTCGCTGGAATCGAGATCGAGACCGTGGACCGTGGCCACTTCACCGTGCAGACCCTCCGCGGCAAGTTGCTCGACCAGCTTGCGCAGGATGATGTCTTCCACCTTGGCGGCGTCGAACCCGTCTGGAGTGAGACTCTCGAGAAACTTGCCGATTTTGGAGGCAATAAACTCCGACGAATTGGAGATGTTGAGGACGATCATAGAAATTATGCGGATGGGGAGACTTGAACTCCCACGACATTGCTGCCACTAGTACCTGAAACTAGCGCGTCTACCAATTCCGCCACATCCGCTGGCGTTGCACCGGCACCCAAGAAGCTACCGGCTTCGCCATCATAGGCCATGGGGTGCGGGAGACCCCCTCCTGTCGCCTGAGACACGGCGAGACAGTTCCGGGCGCGGCCGGCTAGACGAAGGGGCCGGTCGTTGTCAATATGCGGGTCCCAACAGCACGGAATTGAGTTCATGACACTGAGCGCCGTCGCCACCCAGCCGATCCTCCAGCCGCGGCTTGAGGTGCGCGGTGGCCGGCGGCTCTCCGGGGAGATCAGGGTCAGCGGCGCTAAGAATTCGGCACTGGTGCTGATGGCCGCCTGCCTGCTCACCCGCGACACCCTGCGGTTGCGCAACGTGCCGATGCTCACCGACATCACCGCCATGGGCGAGATCCTGGCGGCCCTCGGAGTGCAGGTGGTGCGCGGCGGCGACGCGATCGAACTCAACGGCGACCACATCAGCCAGGCCGCCCCGCCTTACGAACTGGTGAACAGCCTGCGGGCGAGCTTCTTTTGCATCGGTCCGCTCCTCGCCCGCATGGGCATGGCCCAAGTGCCCCTGCCGGGCGGTTGCCAGATCGGCAGCCGGCCCGTGGTGGAACACGTCAAGGGCCTGAAGGCCCTCGGCGCCCAGGTGACGATCGAGCACGGGGTGGTCACCGCCGTGGTGCCCGGCAGCGGCCATCGCCTGAGCGGCGGTTACATCCATCTCGATTGCCCGAGCGTCGGCGCCACCGAAACCCTGATGATGGCCGCCGTCCTCGCCGACGGCGAGACCGTGATCGAGAACGCCGCCCAGGAGCCCGAGGTGATCGACCTGGCCGGCCTGCTCACCGCGATGGGCGCCCGCATCCGTGGCGCCGGCACCCCCACCATCACCATCGTCGGGGTGCAGCGCCTGCACGGCGCCGACTACGCGGTGATCCCCGACCGCATCGAAGCCGCCACCTTCCTGCTGGCCGGCGCCATCACCCGCTCCGAGATCGTGGTGGGCCCGGTGGTGAGCGAGCACCTCGGCGCGGTGCTCACCAAGCTGGAGGAGGCCGGCTGCCGCCTGGAGGTCCAGGACCACGGCCTGGTGCGCCTCCTGCCCGGCCGGATCCGCGCCGTCGACCTCACCACCCAGCCCTTCCCCGGCTTCCCCACCGACATCCAGGCGCCGTTCATGAGCCTGCTGGCCACCGCCGAGGGCACCAGCTTCGTGGTGGAAAACATCTTCGAAAACCGCCTCCAGCACGTGGCCGAGCTGCAGCGCATGGGCGCCTCGATCCGCACCAGCGGCAACACCGCCTGCATCGAGGGGGTGGCCCAGCTCAGCGGCGCTCCGGTGCGCGGCACCGATCTGCGGGCTTCGGCGGCGATGGTGCTGGCCGGGCTGGCGGCGGATGGCGTCACCACTGTGCGGGGCCTGGAGTTCCTCGACCGGGGCTACGCCGACTTCGAAGGCAAGCTCAATGCGGTCGGCGCCTCAATCGTGCGCGTCAACGATCCGGCCTGATCTGCCGGGGGGAGGAGGGGCCCCCTAAAGTCCGATGGCGGGAGCGTGCCGGAATCGGTAGA
>JBILEP010000057.1:0-8902 GCA_044352045.1 Cyanobium sp.
CTCCCCGCCGGATCGGACCAGGGCCCGCAGCGGTAGGGCCAGTGCCGCGAGCAACAGGGCCAGCAGGCAGTGGAGCGGATCCCCCAGCACCGAGCCGGTCAGGAAGGCCAGGGAGCCGGCCACCACCGCCAGGGCGATCCAGGGCTGTCCCCAGGCGCCGAAGGGGCGCTCCAGGTTGGGTTCCCGCTGGCGCAGCACCAGCAGCGACACGAAGCCGCTGGTGTACAGGGCGACGTAAAGGATCGCGGCGATCGCCAGCAGGGTCTCGAAGTCCCCCGAGAGCGTCAGCAGGGAGGTCACGGCGCTGGTGAGAAGCAGACCGGTGATCGGGGTGCCGCTGGCGCTGACGCGGCTGAGCGCTGCGGCCGCCGGCATCAGCCCATCACGGGCCAGGCCGTAAAGCACCCGCGGGGCGCTCATGATCGAGGCGTTGATCAGCCCCAGCACCGAGAGCAGCGCCAGGGCGGTGATCCCCCGTCCCCCGGCCGGACCGAAGAGGTGGCGTGCCGCGTCCGCCACGGGCAAGGCGGACGCCGTGAGCTCCGGCAGGGGAACGACATGAAGCAGGGCCAGGTTCAGCAGCAGGTAGATCGCCGTGACCGCCACGACGCCGCCGATCAAGGAGCGCGGCAGCTCCCGCTCGGGACTCTGGAACTCCTCGGCGAAGTAGATCGGGCTATGCCAGCCGTCGAAGGTGCTCACCACCGGCTGCAACGCCAGGGCCAGGGCGAGGGGCCAGCCGCTGGGACTCCCTGCCGTCGCCGCCGCCGCCAGGGGCTGCGCGGGGCCGAGCCAGAAGCAGGCGGCCACCAGGGCGAGAAAGGCGATGGCCTTGGCCAGGCTCAGCAGTTGCTGGCTGCCGCTGCCGGCCCGCACCCCGAGCAGCTGGATCGCCGTGAACAGGGCGATCGCCAGCAACGACAGGGCCCGGGCCTCGAGGGGAAGGAACGGCAGCAGCTCGCGGCCGTACTCCCCGACGGTGATCGCCACCCAGGCCACGCCGGTGCAATGGCCGATCCAGTCCACCCACCCCACCGCCAGGCCGGCCGTGTCCCCGAAGGCCCGGCGTGCGTAGACGTACCAACCGCCGGCCTGGGGCAGGCTCGTGCCCAGTTCCGCCACGCAGAGGGCGCTGAGCAGGGCATAGAGCCCCCCGAGCCCCCAGGCCAGCAGGATCAGGGCCGGGCTGCCCAGCTGGGCGGCCACGAGACCGGGGGTCCGCAGGATCCCCGCCCCGATCGTGCCGCCCACGGCTCCCGCCAGGCCGAAGCCGAGACCAAGGATCGTCCGCAGCTGCCCGATCGCCGCGGGCGGCCCGCTGGCGGCGCTGGAGCTGGGATCTGCCGTCGGCCCGGAGCTCTCCGGCATCGGCTCTCCCTCCGTTCGCCCCAGGCTAGGTGCTGATCACGCCCCCGCCCTGTCCGGGCCTGTCGCTCAGGGGCGAGCGGTGCGCTCCCGCCACAGCCAGAGGACGCTGCCGGCGGTCAGCCCCAGGAGGAAGAGGTTGCGGCTGATCGCCGATTCCCCCACCCTGATGGGAAAACCGCCCCGCAGGGCCTCCCCGTCCAGCCGGTAGATCGCGTAGGCGGAGAGGCTGGGAATCGGCGCCACGATCACGCGATCGGGGCCGCTGGTGAAGACCTGCTGCCCCCGCCCTGCCCGCGCCTGCTCCAGGAAGGGCTGGTAGCGCTCCGGCAGCCGTTCCCCCAGGCCGCGAGGCCCACCGCGGCGTGCGGCCAGGAGGCGACCCTCCCGGTCGGCCACGTAGAGAGCCTGCTCGATGGGGGAGGGGCCGCTGCCCGGGCCATCCAGGTGGTCGAGGAGTTCGCTGAGCACCACGTCATGACCCACCGCGCCCGCCCAGCGCCCATTTTGGGAGAAGGGGGCCACCACGCTGATCAGCCATTTGCGGGCGGCGGGGTCGTAGATGGGCGGCGTCCAGCGGGGCGCTCTGGTGGGGCTATGGCTGGGGGCGCTGTAGGCCAGCTGGGGCGCCCGCCAGTACTGCTCCAGGCCACTGGTGCGGAAGAGGTAGTCGGGGATTTCGGGCCAATAGAGCACCAGGGCGCGATCGCGGGGCGCCACCCAACTGCTCGCGACCGGGGCGCGCCGCTGATCCTGGCCGACGGAGCGGGTGATCGCCTGGGCGTGTTCCAGGAACCGGCGGGTTTCCGGGGTCAGCGCTTTCCCCGCTGGCAGCACGATGCCCGCATCACGGACGCTCTGGAAGCGGTCCCGGCGGCTGCGCAGGCTGCCATCGGGACCCCGCTCCAGCCCCGTGTCCAGGCTGTTCTGCCGCGGTGTGAGGTCGGCTGGGGCCTGGGAGACCTGATCGGCGAGGCTGCGGGCGCTGCTTTCCGCCTTCCTCAGGCTGGCGTCGAACCGGCGGACATTGCGTTCGATGCCGAGGCGCTGTTGCTCCAGCCGCGCCGTGGCGTGCAGCTCGGCGTTGCGCTCCAGCCGCGAGTGGCTGGCCAGGGCGCCCCCCAGCAGAACGGCCGCCAGCAGCGCCAGCCCCCGTTGATTCGCCAAAAATTCTTTCACCTTTCGCTCACCGCTTCTACAGGCGCTATTCTGGGCCCTCTCAGGTCCCCGCGTCGATGTGGGCGGTCCTCGGGCTGGTCCAGGGGGCGGCGCGCTGGGTCGGCGGCTGCAATCGCCCGCTGGCAACGTGTAGCGTGGGTGACATGAGCAATGTCGAGATCTACACCTGGCGCGCCTGTCCCTTCTGCGTTCGCGCCAAACAATTGTTGGATCGCAAGGGTGTTCCATATCGCGAGTACGCCATCGATGGCGATGAGGCGGCCCGGGAGGCGATGGCGATCCGCACCGGCCAGGGCCGGCGCTCCGTGCCCCAGATTTTCATCGACGACCATCCGGTCGGTGGCTGTGACGACCTGCACGCCCTGGAGCGCAGCGGCCAGCTCGATCAATTGCTGAGCGCCTGAGGCCAGGCCCCCTGGGGCACGGCCGCCTGAAGGCCTTGAAATCTCGCTCAGCAGCAGTTCATTCTCCCCCTCCCGCACCATCTAGCCCTGACTGGCGGTCGTGGCTGAGGGCCTTGGTCGCCGTCATCAGGAACAACCGAGTCTCCACCGGCAGCACCCGGCTGAGCAGCAACAGGCTGGGTGGAGGCTTGGCCCAACGGATCGATCAGGAAGCACCGCTCGTGCTGCTGGGTGGCTGTGGTCTCCACCACCTGAACCGGTGAGAGGGTGATCCGTTCAATCGGCTCCAGTCCGATCAGCGAGGGGGATCACCAGATCGCCGGGACCCCAGATGCCGAGAGTGATCGTCTCGGCCTGCTCGCTCCAGTTGGACATGCGCCGATAGCCATTCTCGATCCGCCAGCTCAGATGGCAGGGCAGGGACTGGCCGCTTCCCAGGCTGAAGCGAAAGGGTGATTCCGGCATGACCCATGACGTGGCTGACGACCAGGCAAAGCAGAGCCGAGCAACTGCGATAGCCGTTAAAAGAGGACCTGATCACAGCACAGCCTCCCCGTTGCCATCCACACCATCCCAGGTGCTGATCTGTCGCGCGCCTCTGGGGTGCGATCGAGTAAGGGGATCAGGATCTGGAGACCCCGGCCCGCTGGTTCCTGCCGCGGGCCTTTCCCCTGCCGCTGCGCCCGTTCATCGCCAGGCGTCGAAGCCAGCGAATGTTTGGCTCCAGGGCCACCAGCGGCTGAGGGTGAACAGGAGAATCAGCCGCTTCTGGCGGGAGCAGCGGAACGCCGGCGGCTCGATGAACCGGCCCGTGAACACCCGCGCCAGGCCGCGCAAGGCGGCCCGCCAGCGGATGGCGAGAAAGCGCAGAGGATTGCCGCGCGCATAGGTGGGCATGAACGCCAGTCGGTCGAGCAGGATGTCTCCCTGGTGCCAGCCGCGGGCCATGTGCTGGCTGTGGTCGGGGTTGGTGATGCCGCCATGCTCGCCGAATTGTTTGAGAGGAATATAGGTGGACACATTCATTCTGCCGCGCAATTGATGGCAGAAATAGGTGTCCCATAGCAGGATCTCGTGTTTAGCGACGGCCAGTTCATCGCTGGCGAACTTCACCAGCGCTGCAGCCGCCTGCGGCATGATCAAAAGCGCGACAGCGGTGGAGGAGTTGCCCAGCGCGAAACCGCGCTGGTCGAAGCCATAGATCACCGGACCCCCCGCGTAGAGCCAGCCGATGGCCCGCGGCGAAACCTCGGGATCGAAGGGGGCGCAGGCGTCGGCAAAGCTGCGGATGGGCACAAAATCCGCCTCGACCACAATTCCTGCTCTGTCGCTGTTGGCGATCGCCTGCCAGGCGTCGCGATGGTTGAGCAGGCAGCGCACCTGGGAGGGGAGGGCTTGTTCGGCAGGGCTGTACTGGCGGCGCTGGACGCGCAGCTGAAACCCCCGCTGGTGGAAGAAGTTCTCCAGGAGCTGGGTATTTTCTTTGTGGGCGATGATATAAACATCGTGGCTGACTTCCTTGATCCTCCGCAGCGGCTTGCCGTCCGATTTTGCGAGGGGGGCGATCATCGCGCGAAGGAAGCGTTCAGGGGACTCGGCAGGCTTTCTCCGGCGCGCTCGGCCTGGGGCGTGCGGGCGCTTTGGCAGCTGTCTCTGCCACTGAGGCATTGGAGCGACTTTACCGCCTGCAACGCCATGGTCCTGCTCTGGCAGGCCGCCAGCCCAGCCTGCCCTGGCCTATAGCATCAACCTCCGCATTGCCAAGCAGCGCCGCCATGGGCAGCCAGTGGGACAACTTCCTGCGCAACCTCGGCGAGTGGCAGGGCAGCTTTACCTCTCTTTCCGCGGAAGGGGAGATCGGCGAAAGCACCCCGTCGATCCTGAGCCTTGAGGCGGTGGAAGGGGAACGTCTGGTGCGCTTTCGCCTGCGCCGCTTCGCCACGGCCGATCGCGCCGGCGAACCCACGCGCGACATCCAGCAGGAATACCGCAGCCTGGGGAAACAGGTGGTGTTTTTCGATTCGGGTTCCTTCGCCAAGGGGTCGTTGCAGGTGGCGCCCGGCACCCCCGGTGGCGCGGAATTCGGATTCGTGCATGGCGATCGCCGCCACCGGCTCGTGCAGCTGTTCGACGCGGCTGGCCTCTTCACCGGCCTGGTGCTGATTCGGGAGTTCCGCACCGGCAGCGTGGCCGCTGAGCAACCCCCCCTGGACGTCGCCCAGCTCGTGGGCCACTGGCATGGCCAAGCCGCCACGATCACGGCCGACTGGTGGGAGCCGCAGTCATTCGACTGCCGGATTGCTATCGAGGCGGCCGGCGGGGGCCTGCAGCTGCGCACCCTGCTCGGCACGGAGGAGAGTGTCCATCCGGCCGATGGCGGTGAGCGCCTGCTGCTCCTCCCCGATGGGGGCTGGAGCCTGGCGCCGCGCCAGATCAGCCACCGGGTCCCCGCCACCCTGGAGGCGGGCTGGCTCAGCGCGCCCGATCGGCTGGAGCGATTGATTCGCTACACCGACGCCAGCGGCGCCTGGCGCGCCTCCACCCACATCATCGCCACGCGGCAAAGCCATTGAGGTAGGGCAGGCGGGCGGTGGTGGCCCGCAGCTCGGCGTCGTGGGCCACCAGCTGGGAGGTGCCATCCCACTGGCCGCTCACCAGCATCCGGTGCGGCCCTTCCGGCAGGTGCAGGGGCCAGCGCCGGCCAGCGCCGGTCACCACCAGGGCCTCCACGTCGATCGTCAGCTCCGTGGCCGGTTCGGCGTTCACCAGGGCCTGCAGATTGGCAGCGTCGTCGTGGCTGGCGCTCAGGCAGGGGATGCCGAGGGTGAGGCAGTTGCCGAAGAAGATCTCGGCGAAGCTTTCGCCGATCAGCGCCCGGATGCCGCGGCGCATCAGCGCCTGGGGCGCGTGCTCGCGACTGGAGCCGCAGCCGAAGTTGCGGTTCACCACCAGGATCGAGGCGTCGCGGTGCTGCTCCAGGTCGAAGGGGTGGCGGCCGGCCAGCTCGCTGCGGTCGTCCGCGAAGGCGCCGCGGGCCAGGTTGTCGAAGCTGACGCACTTGAGAAAGCGCGCCGGAATGATGCGGTCGGTGTCGATGTCGTCGCCGATCACGGCCACCCCGCGGCCACGCCAGCCGGTGATGGGGCCCTGGGGGAAGGGGGTGTTGTTCATTGCGGCAACAGCTCGCGCACGTCGGTGACCTGACCGCGCACCGCGGCGGCGGCGACCATGGCGGGACTCATCAACAGGGTGCGACCGGTGGCCGAGCCCTGACGGCCCTTGAAGTTGCGGTTGCTGGAGCTGGCGCTGATCTGCCGGCCCTCGAGCCGGTCGGGGTTCATCGCCAGGCACATCGAGCAGCCGGGCTCGCGCCATTCGAAGCCCGCCTCCCGGAACACCGCATCGAGACCCTCCGCCGCCGCCGCCGCCGCCACCTGCTCGGAGCCCGGCACCACGAAGGCCTTGATGCCCGCCGCCACCCGCCGGCCCCGGGCCACCTCGGCCGCGGCGCGCAGATCGCTGAGCCGGCCGTTGGTGCAGCTGCCGATGAAGCAGACATCCACCGGCACGCCCGCGATCGGCCGTCCGGGTTGCAGATCCATGTAGCGGTAGGCCTCGCTGGCGATCGCCCGCTCCCCCTCCTCCAGCTGCTCCGGGCCGGGGATGGTTTCGTCGATGCCGATCGCCTGGGCCGGGGTGATCCCCCAGGTGACCGTGGGGGCGATCGCCGCCGCGTCGAACACCACCTCGTCGTCGAACACGGCGTCGGGCCCGCTGGCCAGGGACCGCCACCAGGCCACTGCCCGCTCCCAGGCCTCTCCGGCTGGGGCAGCGGGCCGGCCTTTGAGGTAGGCGAAGGTGATCTCATCAGGGTTGACGTAGCCCACGCGGGCGCCCCCCTCGATCGCCATGTTGCAGAGGGTCATGCGCTCCTCCATCGACAGGGCCTCCACCGCCGGGCCGGCGAACTCGTAGGCATGGCCCACGCCGCCCTTCACCCCCAGGCGGCGGATCACATGCAGGATCATGTCCTTGGCGTGCACCCCCGGCCGCAGCGCACCCTCGATCAGGATGCGCCGCACCTTGAGGCGGCCGATCGCCAGACTCTGACTGGCGAGCACGTCCCGCACCTGGCTGGTGCCGATGCCGAAGGCGATCGCCCCGAACGCCCCGTGGGTGGAGGTGTGGGAATCGCCGCAGGCCACCGTCATGCCCGGCTGGGTGAGCCCCAGCTCCGGTGCGATCACATGGACGATCCCCTGCCGGCCGCTGCCGATGCCATGCAGTGGGATCCCATGGGCGGCGCAGTTGGCCTCCAGGGTGGCGAGCATCTCCTCGGCCAGGGGATCGGCGAAAGGCCGGGCCTGGGAGGTGGTGGGAACGATGTGATCCACCGTGGCGACGGTGCGTTCCGGATGGCGCACGCTGAGGCCGAGGTCGCGCAGGGCGGCGAAGGCCTGGGGGCTGGTGACCTCGTGGATCAGGTGCAGGCCGATGAACAGCTGGCTGGCGCCGCCGGGCAGGTCGGCGACGCGATGCAGATCCCAGACCTTGTCGTAAAGGGTGCCGGAACTCACGGGGAACCCGGACGCACGGAGGTCCACCCTAAGCCGGGGGCGGAGTGGCTCATCGGGGTGGCACGGGGGAGGTTGCCCGCTGGAACAGGCCGTCGAGGTAGTGGCGGGCCACGGCCCGGTCGCCGCAGCCGTGCTGAAACAGGAAGCCGGCCAGCGCGGCCTGCATCAGCCGGTACTGGTCCCACTGGGGGTGGAGGCGGATGAACTCCCGCATCGCCCGGAACAGGTCCTCGGGCATCTGGTTCTCGACGCTCACATGGCTGGGGGCGTGGTCGGGGATCTGGCTCATTCGGCGTCGCGCGGGAACGTCCCCATCACCCCACGCCGGCCGCCTAGCCGTCAAAGAGGCGCCGCGAAGGGCGATCCCATGCGACTCGTGTCGCGACGATAGTGGACACGCCGCTGCCCGTGCCCTGCCGGTGGGCGGCGGCCATCCCGCGGGGTCCGGCCGGGCGCCGTCAAGGGGAACACGCCTTTCCCCAGGTTGGGGTCGCCATTGGCGGACTGACCCGATGGGCGGGGCGAGCAGCCTGGGGAAAACGGTCCGGGGTGCGGGGAAAAGCGGTGGTGAGAGGGGGAAAAGCCCATCCCACAGCAATGGTGATCAATCCCCCGCCCTCCGGCAGGGAACGCTCATTCCTCGTCCGGGGCGCCGGCGGGAACCAGGCGGATCTGCTTGCGGCCGAGCTTGATCTCGAACTCGTCACCAGGCTTGAGGTCGAGCATGGCGGTGTAGGCCTTGCCCACCAGCAGGTTGCCGTTGCCCTGCACGGTGGCCACATAGCTGAGCTTGCGGCCACCCCGGTTTGCGCCCTTGCCGGCGCCGTCGCTGAGGCTGAGGCCCTTGGCCTCGAGCAGCGCTTCATAGAAGGAGGTGAAGTTGAGGCGCTCGCCGCCATCCTTCTTGGTGCTCACATAGCCGCAGCTACGCACCAGTTCGGACTTGGAGACATCGCCGAGTTCCTTGACTTTGGCGAGAAGTTCAACGCCTGTGAGCATGGCTGGGAAGCGATAACAGCTACGTGACAACGTTACCGCTCGTGCTTCATTCGGCAAGCATCTAAGGATGGGCAATCGCCATCAATCCGCGGCCAGTGGGCTGCAGCATCTCCCGCTGATCTCAGGGGGAATCGAGCAGGCGCAGCCGCAGCCGATTCAGGGCCTCGCCCACGGTCAGGGTCTGGATCCAGGTTCTGCCGCGACGCGATCCGAACCGCACCGCTTCCGCCCCGCAGCCCTCGGCAGCCGCCACGGCGATGTGCACCAGCCCCACCGGTTTGTCAGCGCTGCCCCCCCCCGGACCGGCGATGCCGCTCACGGCCACCCCCCAGTCGGCGCCGCTGATCCGGCGAACGCCCTCGGCCATCGCCGTCACCA
>JBILEP010000098.1:0-7097 GCA_044352045.1 Cyanobium sp.
TCACAGCCGGGTTGGTTTGCCAGGCGGAGATGGTGGCGGGATCGAACTCGAGGAAGATCCCCTCGCCCCTGTTCTCCGCGGCCGGCAGCCAGCTCAGGTCGTTGGCGAGCTGGGCTCGTCGGTTGGTCTTGGTGGTGTCGATCGGCAGACCGCCCAGGCTGCTGGTGCGGGCCGTGAAACGCGTGAAGCCCACCAGGGCCTGCACCTCCCGCAGGCGCTTCACCAGCAGCACCCGGCGGATGGCCTTGGCAAACCAGGCCGGGGCGCCGGGGGGATTCCAAACCACCGCCTCGAAGGGGCTGTCTTCCGCGGAGCTGGAGACGCCATCCATCGGGCCGATCAGCAGCCGCAGTTCTTCATCCTTGGGCTGGGGCACCTCGGCGGAGCTGCCACCGCGCTGAGCCTCGATCGCCTGCCAGAGGGCGGCTGGCTCCACGCCGGTGAACGCGCTCTTGAGGCGCGGGTTGAACTTCAGCGCGGCCGGGATGTCGTCCTCAGCTTCGATGCCATCCAGTTCATCCTTCAGTTCGGTGACACGCCTGGCCAGGCCGCCGGCCTCCTGGGGCAGGGAGATCACGGAGATGGTTTCACTGAAGTAGGCGTTGGTGGCGGATCGCACCAGCAGACGGTTGAGCGTGGGCTCGCCGTTGGTTTCGCACCTCTCGCGATCGCGGCTGTAGCGCCCCAGCCAGGGGGTATGGCCGTGGCAGGTGCCGAGGGCCTTGGTTTCAGGAATCAGGGCATCGGCCAGCTTGCGCGTCTTGCCGGATTCGGCCTGCACGTAGATCTGGGTGAAGTCGTTGCCGGTGCCAGCCTCCAGCAGGTAGAGGCGTTCGTTGTTCTTGCACTTGAACTCCTCGAAGCAGAAATCACGCCAGCGGATATCGCTGAGGTGGCCATGGGGGCAGGCCATCACGAAGCGCACCGGCACCAGCCGATGCTCGCCGTCTTCGTCCTTATAGACCTTCCAATCTTTGATGCAGCTGTCGTTGTAGTGCACGAGCAGACGGGCGCGACAGGTGATGCCGAAGGCCTGGCGATCGGGGATCTTCTTCTGCACCACCGACCACTCGGGAAAGCGCAGGGCCTTGATCGAACCGCTGATCTTGCGCAGAGCATCCACCTCCTTGGGCGGGGTGCGCAGCACCACCCGGGCGGCGCCGGTGGCCTGGCGCACCAGCTTCTCCAGCCGGGGCTCATGCACCGCATCGCAGCCACGGTTATTCCAGAAGTCGAGCCCGCCGATCAGCACCGGGTAGTCGGGCAGATCCACCATGGCGCCTGGGCCATAGAGCTGCAGCACCTGGCTCTGGCGAACCTCGCCGAGGGCGGGCGGTGGTTGTTTGCGGCGGCTGGTGGGGGGCATGGCGGATCGGAGCGGAGGTTCAGTCGTCGGCGGTGATCTCTTCCCGGAAGTTCACCAGGCGGACCGGCGCGGCGGGCTCCACATCGCGCAGGCTCCAGTTGGTGGTGAACTGCCTGTAGCCATCGCCTGCATAGAGGTGATCGGTGTCGAGGGGAGTGTGCAGCAGGCCGGCGCCCGCGGCCTTGTCCTCAAAGGTCCAGTACTGCAGCTTCTGCTCGGGCTGCTGGGTGAGCTTCCACCAGGCCTCCAGGAGATCGATCACGTGCTGACGCACTTCGGTGGGCAGCATCTGGCCGTGGCCGTCGTCGGCGGCACCGGTGGCGATGCAGCGGTTCTGCAGGGCTTCGGCGATCTCCTCCTTGATCCGCTGCAGGGCATCGGCCGCCATGGCGCCTTCGGGTGGCGCCAGGCGGGGATCGCCGTGGCGGGCCATCGCCACCACGACCCCGGGCAGGCCGCGATCGATGGCACGGCTGGCGAATGGGGTGCAGCTGGTGGCCTCCACGTGGCGGTAGAAGGTCTGGTGCCAGTAGGGGAACAGCTCGTAATGGGAGCGATCGCGGGGGCGGTTGGGGTTGAGCAGCACCAGCACCAGGCCGGGCTTGTTCTCCTCGGGCTTGTCACTGAGCTGGCGGCCGACGCGGCTGGTGGCCTGGATGTATTCGGCCGCGGTCTTGGGTTGGTTGAGCACCACCATCAGCCCCAGGCGGGGGATGTCGAGCCCCACCGAGATCATGTTGGTGGCCAGGGCCACGTCGAGGCGGTCCTTGTCCAGATAGGGCTTGGCGAGGCGATCTTTGGTGACGCTGATCTTGGCGGTGCTCACACGGGAGGTGAGCTCATCGGGCTCCTGCGGTCGACGGCGACTGGCGAAGGGGTTCTCCACCCCCTCCATCGGCAGGGCCCGGTTCTTGTGAAACTCTTCTAGCTGGGCGCCGAGCTCGTCTTCCAGGATGCTGCGGGTGACGCCCAGCTCCTTGAGGTTGGAGAAGTAGCCGAGCAGCGTCATGTAGGGATCGGCGGGGTTCTTCTCGCCCAGCTGCTTGTGCTCATCCCAGGCCTTCTGCGCCGCGGCCATCAGGCCCAGGTAGCTGCGCAGCAGCACACCCTTGAGGTTGCGCCCCGGTGCCGAGAGGCCCACGTAGAGCCGGGCCTGATTGGGATCGGGCACGGCGCGGGAGAAGAAGTTGTCGCCGCGCTCCGGGCCCGGTGGCGGGAATACGCGCGCCTGGCTGCGGCCGAAGAGGGCCCTGATCTGGGCCTCCGCCCGCCGCACGGTGGCTGTGGAGGCAATGATCTTGGGTGGCGGCGATTCGGGAGTGGGCCGCATCAGCCGCTCGATCACCGTCTCGTACAGCCCCGCCAGGGTGCCGAGTGGGCCGCTGATGAGGTGCAGCTCGTCCTGGATCACCAGATCAGGGGGCAGCAGGCGGCCGTGGGGGATGGTCAGGCCGGTGGTTTTCTCAGCTGGGCCCCAGAAGCCAGCCACGGCGCTGCCTCCCGCCAACTGGTAGTGGCTCACATTGCCGAATAGCGCCGAGGTTTTGCCCACCCAGGGCAGGGCGGCGAACTTATCGATCGTGGCGATCAGGAAGCAGGGAAGGCGCCGGTAGATCTGCTCGTCCACCGCCAGCACCGGCAGGGGCGTGCCCCTGTGGAAGGGGCAGGGGCCCATGTGGCTGTGGGCCTGGCGGGCTTCAGGCTGGCGCGGCTCGCGGCAGTAGATCTCCAGCCGATCGGGGCTGCGGGGCGGCAGCAGGTGGAAGCCCTCCGGTTGGAGGGGGCGGTTGCACCAGGGGCAGGTTTCGATCGGGATCGGCCGATCCCGATTGCCCGCCTTCCACTTGGTGAGCAGGGCATGGGTCGATCTGTCGTCACCATCGCCGGGGCCACCGAGCTTGTTGGGGGTGGCGGCCTTGCCCACCCACATGCCGATCTCAAACGGCCAGTCCCCCAGCGGGAAGGAAGAAGCGCCGCTGGCGCGCTCCTGCCGCTCCAGCTCCAGGGCACAGATCAAGGTGGCGGCCCGGCCCAGCTGATCGAGGGTGAGCAGGCGCAGGGTGTAGCGCATCAACACTGTGACCCCGGCCGATTCGATGCCGGGATGGGCCAGACGCCGGTGCACCAGGGTGAAGGCGGCCAGGCCGAGGTAGGCCTCGGTTTTGCCACCGCCGGTGGGGAAGAACAGTAGCTCCACCGTCTCCCGCTCCTGCCGCCCCTCCTCGCTGCCGGGCTGGGCCAGCCCGGGCAGGTTCATCAGCACAAAGGCCAGCTGGAAGAAGCGCCATTCCGGGGTGCGGGTGCGGGGGGCAATCCCGATCTGATCCGGCGGCACCTTGGCGGTGAAGGCGGCACGTTGGCGCTGGGCCCTGGCCATCACAAGGTTCATGGTGCGGAAGGCTTCACGCACCAGCGGATCGCGCAGCAGCTGGATGCCTGCCTCGATGCGATCGGCACAGTCCTGCGCCTGGCTGAGCAGATTGCGGGAGGTTTCGTTGAGGACCGGATCCTCGATCTGCTTCGCCGGCTGGCGGGCGATCCAGTGGCGATAGGCCTTCACGATCGGTTTGAGCGTCTGGATGATCCGCTCGCTGCCGGCCAGTTCCGCCAGGGCCTCCATTCCCATGGGGATGTCCTGGCAGTCGTCGGGCGGCTTGGGCACGACACGCTGCACTTCGGCGGTGGGCAGCCAGGTGGTGGTGAGGATGAAAGCCCGGTCTGGTCTCTCTGTTGTGATGCCGGAAGGGATCACCGCCACGTTGTGCCCGCTCGCGAAGCAGAAGTCGTGGCGGTACTGCAGGGCCGCCAAGGCCTCGTCGTTGTCCTGGTTGCTGGCATTCACCAGGGCGTCGCGGCGGGGTGGAAACCCCTGGGCGCAGTGCAGGCTCAGCTCCACCTGGAAGGCGGTGAGCGGATCGCGGTGGCGGATCTGGTTGCTGTTGGGTGGCTCGCGCTTGTTGAGCAGGAACAGCGACACCGAAAGCTGATCGGCCGCGTAGCCAAGCTTGCGCGGTGCCGGCCGAGCGATCCAGCGCAGGCACAGCCCCTCGGGGTTTCCCTCCAGGGGGATGTCGTCGCTGGTGTCGGGGCCAGGGATGGTGAATGGCGCGGGCTCTCGTCTCGGCGTGCGCACCCAGAGCTTGCTGGTGTCGCCCTCGCTGGGCGGGCTGTAATCGCCCCAGCTCACGCTGGCTTGCAGGGTGGCGCCCCGCTCAAGGATGAAGCTCATCCCCATCGAGGAGAGGAACCAGGAGCGGCGCTTGTTGCCCTGATCCAGCGAGTCGTTGGCGTCGTCGTCGCGCTCGTGCTTCTCCAGACGATTGGCCGCATCGTTGCTGTCGTCTTCCCCCGCCAGATCGGCGTAGTTCGTCTGACGATCAGCCGTCTGCCGCTCGGCTTCCTGCTGGAAGCGATGCGGCACCAGAAAGCCCGTTGTGTACCAGACCGATGGGGGCTGGTTGAGCCGCTCATGCCGGCGAGGCCCATCGTCCCAGCTGGGGCCGATCAGGTCGCTGCGCAGGGCGGCGATGAGCTGCTGGCGGATCTCGGCGGAGGTGGCCATGGTTCAGGTGCTCTTGCTGGCTCGTTCTTCGAGGGAGCGAATCGCGCTGAGCACAGCTGGCAAAGCGTCCTGACAGATCAGCAGCACCTGCTCAGCGTCCAGATCGAAGTACTGATGGGCGATCACATCGCGGAAACCCATGGCTCCCTTCCAGTCGATGTCAGGGAACCTGGCAGCCAGCAGTCCAGGCTCAAGCTTCTCCATCCGCTTGAGCGCCTCCCCCGCCGCGAGGAACTGCATGCAGATGACATCGAGCAGGTCCTGGCCTTCTTCGCCTTCCAGCAGCGCCGGATCGGCCAGCAGGGGCGCAGCCTTGCGCTCGATCCGCTCCAGTGCCTGCCGGAGGGGCGTGAGCAGCACGAGCCGATCACAACTCATGCGCTGATCCCCTCCCGGAGGATGGCCTGGCGCAGGGCGGGATTCATCCGCTCCCGCAGCCGCACCAGATCAACCGGGCGCTGCAGCAGCTCCTCCAGCTCCTGCTTCAGGTGGACGGTGGCGTAGGGGGTGAGCGGATCGAGTTCGACCCACACATCCACATCGCTCTGGGCTGTGGCTTCGTTGCGGGCTGTGGAGCCGAACAGGCCGATGCGTTGCAGCTGGTAGCGCTGCCGCCACTCGATCTGATGGGCGCGCAGAAGAGCCAGCACCTGCTCAGCAGGGGGTGGGGCAACAGTGCGTGGCTCACCCATGGTGGAGAAGCCTCCTGACGGTCTCGTGAAGCGGGGGGAGATCCATGATGACGGTGCGCCAGACCCTGGAGAGATTCACCCTCAGGTAGTCGTGGATGAGCACATCCCGCATGCCCGCGATCAGTCGCCAGGGAATTGCAGGGTTCGCGTCTCGAAGCTCGCTGCTGAGGTTCTTTGTGGCTTCGCCGATCACCTCCAGGTTGCGGATCACTCCGTCCTGGATCAGGCGCGAGGCCAGGAAGGCCTGCTCCCCTGAAGCGGTGTATTCGGCGATGCGCTCCAGGCAGTCGCGAATGCTTGCGAGATAGAGGAGGTCCTTGTTCACAGGGCTAGGGCCTGCTCCAGGATCTGGGCGCGAATCAGTGGATGCAGGCTCTCCGCTTCGGTCACGTCCACTGAACAGCCCAGTAGGTCCTCCAGGTCCTGGCGCAGGCTGATCAGCCCTAGCAGGGATTGCTTTTCAGGCAGGTCGACCAGCAGGTCAAGGTCGCTGGCGGCATGCTCACGGCCCGTGGCGATCGAACCGTAGATCCTCAGGTTGGAGGCGCCATGGCGGGTGGCCACGGCCAGCACCTGTGGCTTCAGGGCGTTGAGCCGCTGGCGGATCGTGGTGGCAGCTGAGCTGGTCATAGCGCCAGGCCGATCTGCCCAGTATCGGCCGACTCGGTTGTCTTGGTGGGCCGTCCCCGGCGCTTTCCGCCCACAGTGGGGGCTGCGGCAGGCTTCTTGCCCCCCTTGCCATGAAGCCCCTGGGCCACTTCCTCGGCGTAGCGCTCGGCGTTCAGTGCCAGCAGGCGAGCGAGCACGTCGTCACGCACGTCATCGGGCCAGCGGTAGCGCCAGGGCAGCTTGCGGCGGCCGCTGATGGCGCCGTGGGCCTCCAGTTGGCCCTGGAAGTCGAGGGCGTCGACTGCGTCCCAGAAAAACAGCTCCCCAGCGTCGATGCGTTCCTGCAGCGCATCGGGAAGCAGGGCGTCGTCATCGGTGTCGAGGTAGTCGAGGCCGAAGCCGCAGGCGGTGGGCACATCGCTCCAGCCGTAGGCCTCCAGCACCGCCTGATCCATTTCGCCGTGGATGCGGCGCAGCTCCAGCAGATCGGGGTTGGTTTCGGCGGGATCGTGGAAGCGGTTGTAGGTGCTGGTGAGGCCTTCGTTGTTCACTGCCATCAGCTCGGCGCGGAACTGGTGGTAGCGCTCGCCGATGGCTTCGAGGCTCTGACGAGTGGCTTCGTGGGCAGGATCGTTGCTGGCTGAATCGAGAAGGGACGCAGGGAAGGGGAAGGTTTCGAAGCAGTCAGACGGCGTATAACGAAGATCGTCTTTCATGGACGAACCCAGAAACCTTGCCCATAACTCATGAGAAGACGACTGTAAAGATGCCATAACAGAGGCATGATCTATGGTGAAAACAATAAGGGCTTCGGAAAAGACGCTGCCTGGGGCCATGAAAGCAAGCTGCCAGTTTGGTTGAATTCGCG
>JBILEP010000058.1:0-8853 GCA_044352045.1 Cyanobium sp.
TCAGCAGCCCCCGCCGGCAGGAGCGTCAGAGCGGGGAGGATGGCGGTGGCCCCCAAGACAAAGGTCCGAAGCATGGGCGACAGGGAAGCAGGGACCGGCGAGCGGTCAAGATAGCGATGCTGGGAGGGGTTGGCCCCCCCTAAGGACCGGAACATTTGACCGACCTTCCCCGCACCCCCTTCGTCCGCCACGCCTGCCTGCTGGTGGCACTGGCCATGGCCCAGCTGGCGCTTGTGGTCTTCCACCCCGTGCCCGCGCTGGCGGCGGGCCCCTGCCCATCCTCCATGGCGTTCATCCCCGGCGGCACTTACCGCATCGGTGCCGCTGCGCAGCTGCCGGAGGAACAGCCGGGGCGCCGCTTGCGGATCAGCCCCTTCTGCCTGGACCGCACAGAGGTCAGCAATGACCGTTTCGCGGCCTTCGTGGCGGCCACTGGCTACGTCACGGTGGCCGAACGTCCCCTGTCCGCCGAACAGTTCCCCGAGCTGAAGGCCAGCGAGCGGGCCCCGGCAGCGATCTGGCAGGGCGTGGCCAACACCCGGTGGTGCAGGTGTCTTACGCAGACGCCGAGGCCTTCGCCCGCTGGGCCGGTGGGTCGCTGCCCAGCGAAGCCCGGTGGGAATTCGCGGCCCGCGGAGGTCTGAACGATCAAGTGTTCGCCTGGGGCAACACCTGGAACCCCCACAAGGCCAACACCTGGCAGGGGCCGTTTCCCAGCCGCAACACCGCCGAGGATGGTTATTGCGGAACAGCGCCCGTCGCCTCCTTCCCAGCCAACGGTTACGGCTTGTTCGACATGACCGGCAACGTCTGGGAATGGACCCGGGATTGGTATTCAATCCTCTGCTCGCCGGACTATTGCAGCCGCTATCGGCCGGCGGCCCGGGAGGCCCAGAGCCCCGACACCGGCACCTCCCACATCGGCTTCCGCCTGGCGCAACGTCCTCTCCATGGCTGATCCCCGCTCCTTCTCCCTGGTCGTCGCCTTAGTCCGCAACAGTCGCGGCTGGTTCGGGGCAAGCGGAGCCGCCGGCCTCCTACGACGCCTCGGCGCCTTCCTCCTGGCGTTCGTCGCCCCTGGCGACTACTCCTTCTGGGCACTTCTCAACCAGGTGATTCAGGAAGAGCCTTCCACCGGCTCAGACCCCACAACATTAGGACTCTTTGCTTCGATCGGCATTGTCAAAGGCAAACCCTTCAACCCCAATGAGCGCTGGCAGAAGATCCTCGCCGACGCCGCCAACATCGGAGCTGTGACGGCGCGAACCCTTGCCCTCAAGATTCGCGAGCCGGAAGCCTACTTCTACCCCAACAGCTACTGGCTCTTACCGTTCTTCGGTGGTTACAAGTTTGAGGTGTCACCTGGTGTGGCTAATCTTGATGGCTCGATTTTCTATTACTACTTTGCCACCGGTGTCACGCCGGCGATGGAAGAAAAGATTGTCGGCAAGGGCTCCCAATATCCATGGGCTGCGCTGGATGCCAAGGGCGACCGCCTGGATGGCAGCAAAACCTATCGCTTGCGCCTGCCGCCCAACATCCCCGTGGCCGATTTCTGGTCGGTAATCGTCTATGACACCCAGACCCGCTCCATGCTGCAGACAGATCAGAAAGCCCCGAGTGTCAGCAGCCAGGACAAGGGCATCAAAACCAATGCTGACGGGTCCGTTGATATTTGGTTTGGCCCCAAGCCTCCTGTTGGATTCGAAAAGAACTGGGTCCAGACCATCCCTGGCAAGGGCTGGTTCACACTTCTGCGACTCTATGGTCCCTTGGAGCCCTGGTTCAATAAATCCTGGCGGCCAGGTCTGATTGAATTGCAGAGCTCTAACTCTCCGCGGATCTCTCAGCCATAGCGCGAATGTTAAAGGGGTTGCCGCGAAGTTCTTCGGGAACAACTCAAGAGCTTCTCTGCGAGTCTTTGGAATTTCATCACCAGGAGGCGTTGCAGGTCGCTGGAGCAGGGGGTTGAGGGGCTTGCCTTGATTCTGTGAGCGACGAGATCTACTTCGTTCTCTCAGCCGCCATGGTCGCGAGCAGCTGAGCAAGAGCTGCAATCATCCCCGTTCATGATAGCGATCCCGCACTTTTGATGTGTATGCCAACAAGAAGATTGAGCCGAGAATCTGGGCCAAGCGGCAAGAAAGCCGCTCTCTGCGGGATCATGCTCGCCAAGGGATCCAAACAAGTTCTTAACCACTTGTTCGACTATTCATAACAATGGCCGCCAGTAACTCGCTCAGGATGGCGTCGATTCAGGTCGACTGAACCGTGCCCGTCAGCTTCGTTGACCTCTACCAGCAGAACTTCAACAGCCTCGCCTCGACAGGCACCTCTGCCGCCTGGGCCAATGATGTGACCTTGACGGGCTGGTTCCTCTTCCGCCAGCCCGCCAGCGCTCCGGTGGCCATCACCACCTACAGCGTCGATACCGGCTCATCCAGCACGGGCTCGTTTTACAGCTACGGCACCAGTGGCAGCGGCGACCGGGCCCTCGGCGGTCTCGGTTCTGGAGGCGGCTACTTCGGCACTCCAGCTCCAAACAGTGGAGCGGTGGCTGGCTGGATCGCCCTGGCCCTCACCAACAGCTCCGGCGCTGTGCTGGAGGCCCTCAACATCCAGTTCACCGGGGAGCAATGGCGCAATGGCGGCAACACCACTGCCCAGGCGATGACCTTGAGCTACGGCTTTGGTAGCTCTTTCGGTTCAGTCACCAGCTGGACCACCCCCGGTGACAGCTTTAACTGGTCGTCTCCGGTGGCCACCAGCACAGCGGCTGCCGTGAACGGCAACGTTGCGGGCACGGTGAGCAACGTGGGCGGCACGCTCAGCGGCCTCAGTTGGCAACCCGCCACCACCCTCTGGTTCCGCTGGACCGAGACCAATGACGCCGGCAATGATCACGGCCTGGCGATGGATGATCTGCAGATCAGCGCCGTCGCGCCTCTTCCTACCGTCAGCCTCGAAAGCACGGATGCCAGCGCTCATGAGGCCACGGCGGCTAACGACAACGCCCGTTTGCTGATTCGCCGCAGCGGCTCCACCAGCGCAGCCCTCGTCGTGAACCTCAGCCTGGCGGGCACGGCCGTGCGCAACAGCGACTACAGCCTCACGGCCCTCACGGCCGGCGCCAACCTCGGTGGCAACCTGCTCACGATTCCCGCCGGCACGGCGGCTGTGGAGCTGCTGTTCACACCCCTGGCCGACAGCCTGATCGAAGGTGAGGAGACCGCGCTGATCAGCCTGGCTTCCAGCTCCGCCTACGCAGGCGGCAGTCCTTCTTCCCTGGCGCTGACGATCAGCGACGACGATGAGGGATCAGGAGCGATCCAGATCAGCGAATATCTCTACGATGGCGCTGGTGGTGAATTCATCGAGTTCACCAATATCAGCGGCCAGCCCGTTGATTTCACAGGCTGGAGTTTCGATGACAACAGCCGCCAGCCCGGTTCCCAGGATCTCAGCGCATTTGGCGTGGTGGCACCCGCTGAATCGGTGATCCTCACCGAAGCCAATGCCAGCGCCTTTCGCAGCGCCTGGAGCTTGTCGCCTTCGCTGAAGGTGATCGGCGGCCTCACCAACAACCTGGGCCGCGCCGATGAAATCAACCTCTACGACAATGCTGGCGCGTTGGTGGATCGGCTCACCTACGGCGACGAGAGCTTCAGCGGCACGATCCGGGCCCAGAACGCCAGCGGCTGGGCCCCCGTCTCTGCCCTCGCCGCTCTCCAGATTCAACCCGCCTGGCGCCTGTCCACCGCAGGTGACGCCCAGAACAGCCGCGGCACCAGCGGCGGCAGCCTCGGCAGCCCCGGCTACTACAACGCCGGACAGCCCGGTGTGCTGGTGATCGAATCCGGTGGTGCCTCATCCGTGGAGGAGGGCGGCGGCGGCGACAGCCTCAGCCTGGCGCTGCGCAGCCAGCCCCTGGCCGATGTGGTGGTGGCGGTCGACAGCGGCGTCCAGCTCACGGCCGCTGTCTCCAACCTCCGCTTCACCCCCGCCAACTGGTCGATCCCCCAAACCCTCAACATCGCCGCCGTCGACGACCTTGCCGTGGAGGGCGCTCACAGCGGCCTGCTGCGCTTCTCCCTCAGCAGCGCCGATCCGGCCTACCAGGGGCTGGTGGTGCCCGACCGAACCGTCACCATCAGCGACAACGATCGACCGGGCCTGCCGCCAACCCTCCAGCTCCTGGCGCCCAAGCCCTGGATCGACCTGCCCGCCACCGGTTCGGGCGGCTTCCTCGGCGCGGTCATCAACGACCCCTCCGATCCGGCCCGCACCCTCGGCATCGCCATCCAGCTGGCAGACCCCGATACCGCTTCCGCCGGCTTGCAGCTGTCGGTGCAGAGCAGCAACGCCTCGGTGGTTAGTCCCTCCGGCCTGCAGCTCAGCGGCAGTGGTGCTGACCGCCTGCTGACCATCGCCCCCGCGGGCGTGGGCCTCACCACGATCACCCTCACGGTCAGCGACGGCGGCAGCAGCGCCAGCAGCAGCTTCACCTATGGCGCCTCCGCAGCCGCCGCGAGCCCGGCCGTCACCCGCTTTCACGGCGGCGCCAGCGATGCCTCCAGCGCCATCGCCATCGATGCCGACTGGATGCTGGTGGCCGACGATGAAGATCAAGTGCTGCGGTTGGTGAACCGTCAGCAGTCGGGATTGGCGGCGGCGAACTTCACGATGGAGGCCAGCCTTGGCCTGGTGGGCGCCTCCGAGGTGGATCTGGAAGCCTCCACCCGCAGCGGCGCCACCCTCTACTGGCTGGGATCCCACAGCAACAACGCCAGTGGCGACGACCGTCCCAACCGCGAGCGCCTGTTCGCCACGGCTCTCAGCGGTAGTGGCGCCGGCATCGGCCTGACGCCGCTCGGGTCTTACGCCTACTTGGAAGACGACCTCCTGGCCTGGGATCAGGCCATGGGCGGCAGCCTCGGCCTCGCCGCCAGCGCTGCCGCCGGGGTGCCCCCGGAGCAGCCGGGCGGTTTCAACATCGAAGGGCTCGCGATGGGCCCTGACGGCACCACCGCCTACCTCGGCTTCCGCGCCCCCACCCAGCCCACCAACAACCGCCAACAGGCGCTGATCGTGCCGTTGCTGAACATCGCGGAGCTGATCCGGCCCGGCGGTGGCTCAGCCGGCACGGCCCGCTTCGGCACGCCGATCCAACTCGATCTGGGCGGCCGGGGTATCCGCAGCATCGACCGCAACGCCGCTGGCGACTACCTGATCATCGCCGGGCCCAGCGGTGCCGCCAGCGGCGTGGCCCCCGACGATTTCCGGCTTTACCGCTGGAGTGGCGTCGCCACGGATGCGCCGCTGCTGCTCAGCGCCGACATCAACGCCCTTCTGGGGGGCAGCGGTAGTGCCGAGGCAATCGTGGACGTGCCCGCCAGCCTCACCGCCACCAGCAGCCTGCAGCTGCTGGTGGACGACGGCGACACGGTTTGGTACGGCAACGGCGTGATCTCCAAGGATCTGGAAAGCAATGCCGGTTATGGCAAGCCGCTGCAGAAGTTCCGCAGCCTTCAGCTCAGCCTCGGCACCCCCGTGCTTCCGGCCGGCGGCCTCTCCCTGGCCAGCGGCTACCAGCAGAACTTCAACAGCCTGATCAGCACGGGAACCACCACCTGGAGCGATGGCCTGCTGCCCGGCTGGTCGGTCCGTCGCACGGGCAGCGGCACCTCGCTGGCAGCCAGCACGGGCAGCAACACCGCCGGCAACCTCTACAGCTTCGGCTCCAGCGGCGCCAGCGACCGCGCCCTCGGCTCGATCGGCTCCGGTAATGCCACTGCCGGCAGCTTCAGCTGGGGGCTGCGCCTGTTCAACGACACCGGCTCACGTCTCGATCGCGTCTACCTGAGCTATCGGGGCGAACAGTGGCGCAACAGCGGCGCCCCTGCCCAGAGCCTCAACCTGGAGTGGCGGATCGGCGGCAGCGAGCTCAACGGCGGCAGCTGGAGCGCGGTGCCGTCCCTGGCCTTCAGCTCGCCGATCAGCGGCGGCAGCGCCGGCCTCCTGGATGGCAACCTCGCCGCCAACAGCCGCCTCCTCTCCGGCGTGATCGAGGGGCTCAACCTTCCCGCCGGCGCCGACCTCTGGCTGCGCTGGTCGGATCCCGACCACAGCGGCAGCGACCACGGGCTGGCGATCGACGATCTGACGATTGCCACCAGTCCGCTGCCCGCCCTGCAGGTGCTGCCCAGCGGCGGAGGTAGCGCCGTCGCTGAGGGCGATCGAACCGGCGACAGTGTCACGGTCTCCCTGGTCACCAACCCCAGCTCCCCTGTGACCATCAGCTTGAGCGGCGATGGCCAGGTTCAGCTCAGCAGCGATGGGGTCAGCTTCAGCAACAGCCTCACGCTGGTGCTCAACGACAGCCGCAGCCAGGCCATCGCGGTGCGGGCCGTGGATGATGACCTGGTGGAGGGTGACCACCTCAGCAGCGTCAGCTTCCTGCTCAGCAGCGCCGACCCGGCCTACAACGGCCTGGTGGTGCCCGATCTGTTGGTGTCGGTGAGCGACAACGACCGGGCGGTCCAGATCACACCCATCCACACGATCCAGGGCACCGGGGCCTCAAGCCCCCTCCAAGGGCAGACGGTCACAGTCGAGGGCATCGTGGTGGCCAGCTTCCCTGGCAGTGGCGGCCTGTCGGGCTTCTTCCTGCAGGAGGAGGACGGCGATGCCGACCAGGATTCCCGCTCCTCGGAAGGGATCTTCGTTTACGACCCCGCCGCTCTATTCGTCGGCGGCGTGGGTGAGCGCGTGCGCCTGAGCGGCACCGTGGCGGAATACCTCAGCAGCGCCACGGGCCTCAGCGGTGCCCCCGTGGCCAGCAGCCTCACCCAGATCACCGCCCTCACCGCCCTGGAGCGCAAGGGCAACGCCGCCTTGCCGACGGCCGCCACCCTGCTCCTGCCCGTGGCTGAGGCGCTCGACTTGGAGGCGGTGGAGGGGATGGCCGTGACCGTCCTGGCGGCGAGCGGACCGTTGACGGTCACCAACACTTTCGGCCTTGGCCGCTATGGCCAGGTGGGGCTCTCATCGGATGGGCGGCTGAGCCAGTTCACCCAAATCAATGCCCCGGACGCGGCAGCCTATGGGACCTATCTGGAGGCCCTCAGCAAGCGCACCATCCAGCTGGATGACGGCAGCACCCGCCAGAACCCCGATCCGGTGATCCACGGCCGCGGTGGCGAGCCGCTGAGCGCCCTGAATCCGTTGCGAGGGGGGGACACGATCGCCAGCATCAGCGGGGTGCTCGATCAGCGTTTCGACGGCTACCGCGTGCAGAGCGCCAGTGGCGCCAACTTCCAGGCCACCAACCCGCGCAGCTCCACGGCGCCTGCCGTGCAGGGCACGTTGAAGATCGCCGGCTTCAACCTGCTCAACTACTTCAATGGCAACGGCAGCGGTGCTGCCGATGCCGCCGGCGGTTTCCCCACCGCTCGCGGTGCCAACACGCTGGAGGAATTCGAACGGCAGCGGGCCAAAACAGTGGCCGCCATCCTGGGCCTGGAATCCGACATCATTGCCTACAACGAACTTGAAAATGATGGCTATGGCTCCAGCAGCGCCGCCCAGCAGCTTGTAGATGGCCTCAATCAGGCTGTCGGCGCCAATGTCTACAGTTTCATTAGGCCTGCGGCGGGCTTGCTTCAGGCCGATGGCCGCTTCGGTGCTGATGAGATCAGCGTTGGTTTCCTCTACCGCAGCGATCGTGTCCGCCAGGCAGCTGGCACCAGCGTCGCGGCGCTTCAGAGCGGCAGTTTCGACCAGGGCAGCAACCGCATTCAACGCCCCGCCCTGGCGGTCAGCTTCGAGCGCCTTGATGCCGGTGTGGCAACGGGCGAACAACTCACCACAGTCGTCACCCATCTCAAGTCGAAGGGCAGCAGCGCCGGTGGCAGCGGCGATGCCGATGCAGGCGACGGTCAAGGCCTCTCCAACGGCAGCCGCACCCGGGCCGCCGCGGAACTGGCTGATTGGCTGGCTTCCTCTCCCACCGGGCTCAACGATCCGGATGTGTTGATTCTGGGCGACCTGAATAGCTACCTGAAGGAAGATCCGATCACCGCACTGGCCGCTCGGGGGTACCAGAGCCTCTACGGGCCCGATTCATATTCGTATCAGTTCAATGGCCAGTGGGGATCGTTGGACCACATGCTGGCCAGCGCCAGCCTCGCTGCCCAACTGGGAAGCGCGCGAAAGTGGGCGATCAACAGCGATGAAGCGGTGGTGCTGGACTACAATACTGAGTTCAAATCCGCCTCACAAATCAATAGCTTCTACAACGCCGATCCCTTCCGCAGCTCCGACCACGATCCGCTCCTGGCTGGCTTTTTGCTCAACCCCTCCAATCGCGGTGCGGCCAGCTTCACCATCAATGGCACCTCGGCAGTGGGCCAAACCCTCATCGCCGCCCTGACGACTTCCGATCCCGATGGGGAAGGAGCGTTTGCCTACAGCTGGCAGTCCTCTCCAAATGGCAGGGACTGGACAGGGGTTGGCACAAACAGCAACAGCTACAGCATCGCGCCAGCCGATGAGGGTAAACAGCTGCGGCTTGTGGTTTCCTACACCGATCTCAGGGGCTTTGCCGAAACCATCACCGTGGCAGCCAACCCCGTGCCGCTGATGCCCGATCTGGCGATATTCGCCCTCACACCATCCCAAAGCGAAGGGTCTATCGGCTCCACCTCCTTTGCCTTCCAGATCAACCGCTCCGGAGATCTCAGCGCCAGCAGCCGCGTGTCCTGGGGTGTGGAGGGCAGCGGCAGCAATCCCACCAACAGCGCTGACTTCGCCCTCAATCAATCGCCCAGTGGAACCGCGACATTCGCCACTGGT
>JBILEP010000059.1:0-8841 GCA_044352045.1 Cyanobium sp.
AGCGCTGCGATTCGATGTAGGTGTCGCGCGGGATCTGGGTGACCCGGGTGATGCCCCCCTCCACCCGCAGCACGGCGATCACATCGGTGTTGCCCCCCCCCACGTCCGTGCCAAGCAGCAGGAGGTCCTGGCTGCCGACATCGGCCCAAGCGGCAAAGGGATTGGCGATCGCCGGCAGCACGCCACCCGGTGGGCGGTTCAGCAGGTCGGCCAGGGGACCGGAGAGCAGCAGCCCGCCCCCCAGACCCAGCACCATCGCCAGCAGCACCGGGGCCCTGCGGGCGGGTTGGCCTTGGTGGCGGCCGATCGGCCGGGCCAGATTTCGGTTCATGACGCGAACGCTACGGCATCCTTTAGATCCGCAGCGCCTCCTCCGGCCGCAGTCCGGCCTGCACGCGCCAGAGGGCCGCGTAGGCCCCGCCGTCCTGCAGCAACTGCTCGTGGCGACCGCTCTCGATGATGCGGCCGCGGTCGAGCACCACGATCCGATCGGCGTGGCGCACGGTGCTCAGCCGGTGGGCGATCAGCAGGGTGGTGCGCCCGGCGGTGAAGCGATCGAGGGAGCGCTGGATCGCCGCTTCGGTCTCGTTGTCCACTGACGCGGTGGCCTCATCGAGGATCAGCACCGGTGGATCCCGCAGGATGGCCCTGGCCAGGCTGATGCGCTGGCGCTGGCCGCCGGACAGCCGCTGGCCCCGCTCACCCACGATGGTGTCGTAACCCTGGGGCATCTCCTCGATGAAGGAGGCGGCCTCCGCCAGGGCGGCGGCCCGCTCGATGGCATGCCGCTCGGCGCCGAAACTTCCATAGGCGATGTTCTCGGCCACGCTGCCATCGAAGAGAAACGCCTCCTGGCTCACCAGGCCGATCGCCCGGCGCAGATCGCCCAACCGCAGGGTGTCGATCGCCAGGCCGTCGAGGCTGATGCGTCCGGCCTGCCGCTCATGCAATCGCAGCAGCAGCTTCACCAAGGTGCTCTTGCCCGAGCCGGTCGCGCCGACGATGCCCAGGCTCTGGCCGGCCGCCACCTTCAGGTCGAAGTCCACCAACAACGGCGGCCGCCCGGCGTAGGCGAAACCGACGGCCTCGAAGCGGATCTCGCCGCGCACGGCCTCCGGCGCCAGCGGCCGGTCCCCGGTCGGCACCATCACCGGAACCTCCAGCAGGTCGAGCACCCGCCGGCTGGAGGCCATCGCCCGCTGCCAGTCGTCGAGGGTGCGGCCCAGACCGGTGAGCGGCCAGAGCAGCCGCTGGGTGACGAACACCAGGAAGCTGTAGGTACCGATCGCCAGCTCCCCGCGCCAGGCCTGCAGGCCGCCGATCACCAGGATCGCCAGGAAGGCAAACAGAATCGCGAAACGGATCAGCGGCACGAAGGCCGAGGAGAGGCGGATCGCCCGGCCGTTGCTGGAGCGGTAGGCCTCACTGCGTCGGAGCAGCGCCTGACTGGAGAAGGCCTCCGCCGCGTAGCACTTGATCGTGAGGATGCCGCCGAGGTCGTGGGCGAGCTGGCTGGCGATCGCGCCGGCCCGCTCGCGCACCTCGGCGTAGCGGGGGGCCAGGCGCTTCTGAAAGCGCAGCGAACCCCAGAGGATCACCGGAATCGGCAGGAAGGCGACTCCCGCCACCCCCGGCGAAAGCCAGAGCATGGCGCCCCCCACCGCCAACACGGTGGTGCTCAGCTGCAGGATCTCGTTGGCGCCGCTGTCGAGAAAGCGCTCGAGCTGGTTGATGTCGTCGTTGAGGATGGCCAGCAGGCGGCCGCTGCTGGCCCCCTCGAACCAGGCGAGATCGAGGCGCAGCAGGTGATCCCAGGCTTCGATGCGCAGCTCATGCTGGACCCGCTGGCCCAGGTTGCGCCAGAGCAGCCGCTGCAGGTACTCAAAGAGCGACTCGGCGCTCCAGAGCACGAAGGAGAGCACGGCGAGCACTCCCAATTGGCTGGGCACCGACGCGAAGCCCAAGGCCGCCAGCCAGGAGGTGTTCTGACGGCTGACCACATCGACCGCCAGACCGATCAGAACCGGAGGGGCCAGGTCAAAGATTTTGTTGAGAACCGAGGCGGTGCTGGCCAGGACCAGGGTGCGACGGTGGGAACTCAGGTGACGAAGCAGGCGACGTAGTCCGGATTCGCCCCCTGCCGAAGCCCCGGGGTCACTCACCAACGGTCGCCATCTTTGGCGCCGTAGCCACCACCGCCACCGCCACGGCCGCCGCCGCCGCCGCGGGGACCGCCACCGCCACCGCCACCCTCACGGGGCGTGGCTTTGTTGACGCGGATCATCCGGCCCATCCACTCCACGTCCTGGAGGTCGTCGATGGCTTTCTGCTCGGCGGCGTCGTCAATCAGCTCAACGAAGGCAAATCCCCGCTTGCGGCCGGTTTCGCGATCGAGGGGGAGGCTGCACTGGCGCACCTCGCCGTACTGGGTGAAGAGGTCGACGAGGTGTTCCCGTTCCGCCTGGAACGAGAGGTTGCCGATGTAGATGGTCATTGAGGCAGTTGGCTGGGACGGATTCGTGGGAGGTCGGGAGTCCCGGGTCAGTCCAGTGAACTGTGAAGACCGGTGATCGAAGCCTGGAAGGGGTCGAACCGGGGGATCACAGCCGGCTGGTCGCGCCGTGGAGGGCCTAGACGTCTTGGAATCTGGGAGACTCTACAGCCGGGTTTCGCGCCGATCTCTGGAGACGGGTCGCCGCCGGCCATTGAGAAGCTTGAAGCGGAACGGAAGGGAATGCAAAGAACGGGCCCGCGCCGTCCGAGAGTGCTGCATTGTCAGCAAACCCTGATCCCCGCGATCCCGACGATGACGGCCCCTCCCCCCTGGAGCCTTGCCTGGCGCGAGAACGGCGAACTGGCTCCCCAGGATCACTTCGACCTGCTTCAGGCCCTGGTGGTCAGCGAAACCATGGACGTTCAACCGAGCCTGGTGGCGGCGGTGGAACGCCTCTCGGTGAGCGAAATCTGTGTGCTCTCCAGCACCGAGGTGACCGGCCTGTGCGCCTGAACTGGCTCAGATTGGGTAGCGGCGGGCGGTGGCGGTGCGGCAGCTGGTGCGGGCCGTATCGAGGCTGCTGCCGCTACTGATCTGATCCACCACGCAGGAGCAGGCGTAGTTGGCCATGCCAGCGGGTGGATTCTTGCCCGCCTGGGCCATCTCGCTTTCAAAGGCGCTCAGACAGACCACCATCACGATTTCCCCCACACCGCGGGCCCGGGCCGCCGGCTGGGCCAGGGCCGCCATGAAGGCGGCGGCCGTGGCGGCGGCCGTGGCGGCGGCGAGAAGGGCGGTGAAGCGTTGGGGGGGCCTGCTCACGATGGAAGTCTGGAAATCTGGAGTTCCTTGTTCATGACCCGCAGCCGGGCGAGGTCGGCGAACACATCCTCCGGCATTCCCCGGGGGAGGTCGACGAGGCTGTGGGAGTCGAAGATGCGGATCTTGCCGATCGAGCGGCCATCGAGGCGGGCCTCGTTGGCAATCGCGCCCACGATGTTGCCGGGTCGGACCCGATCACGCCAGCCCACCTCGATGCGGAAGCGCTCCATGTGGGCCTCCGGCGGTTCCTCCGGGCGGCCGCCACTCGAGCGTGCCTCCGGCCGACCGTCGCCACGGCCGGGGCGCTCCCGGCGTTCCGGCTCGGCGAAGCGGGAGGGCACCTCCTCGCCGTGGCGGAGCAGCGGCCGGCCGCCCAGGCTGAGTTGCAGGGCCGCCAGGGCCAGACGCTCCGGGCTGCAGCCCTGCTCGCCGGCCACCCGCTGCAGCAATTCGGTCAGCAGGGCCTGCTCCTCCTCGCTACCCGGGGGGGTGGACAGGGCCTCGGTGAGCCGCTGGCGCAGCCGATCGAGACGGTTCTGATTGATGGTGGCGTTGCCGGGCACTTCCATCGGCTCGATCGGCTGGCCCACGGCCCGCTCCAGGCCGGTGAGAAAACGCCGTTCCCGGGGCGTCAGGAAGAGAATGGCGTCCCCCCGTCGACCGGCCCGGCCGGTGCGGCCGATGCGGTGCACGTAGGCCTCGCCGTCAAAGGGAATGTCGTAATTCACCACCAGACCAATGCGGTCGACATCGAGACCGCGGGCGGCCACATCGGTGGCCACGAGCACATCGACGCGGCCGTCGCGCAGGCGCTCAATCGTGCGCTCCCGCTGGGCCTGGGGCACCTCACCGTTGAGCACGGCCACCTCGTGGCCGAGGGCCTCGAGCGCTTCGGCCACATCGAGGGTGACCGCCCGGGTGCGGGCGAAGACGATCACCCCCTCGCCGCCCTCGGCCTCCAGCACCCGTTCCAGCGCTTCGAGCTTGCGGGGGGCGGCTACGGTAAGGAAACGCTGACGGATGCGGCGTCCCTCGGCGCCCTTCGTCCGGATCGTCACCTCGGCGGGATCCGCCAGGTAGCGGCGCGTGAGCCGGCGGATCTCGCTGGGCATGGTGGCGGAGAAGAGCACCACCTGGCGGTTCTTCGGCAGCTGTTCCAGCACCCACTCCACGTCTTCCAGGAAGCCCATGCGCAGCATCTCGTCGGCTTCATCGAGCACGAGAGTGCGCAGGCCCGAGACATCGAGGGTGCCCTGGCGCATGTGATCCATCACCCGGCCCGGGGTGCCGACGACGATCGGCACCCCCCGGCGCAGCTGCTGGATCTGGTCGCGGAAGTCGGCCCCGCCGTACACGGGCAGCACCCGCACGCCGCCCATGGCGGCGGCGAACCCGCGGATGGCCTCACAGACCTGCAGGGCCAGTTCGCGGGTGGGGGTGAGCACCAGCACCTGGGGGGTGCGGGCCGCCGGGTCGAGGCGATGCAGCAGGGGCAGGGCGAAGGCGGCGGTCTTGCCGGTGCCCGTCTGGGCCTGGCCCAGCAGGTCGCGACCGAGCATCAGCTCGGGGATCGCCGCCTTTTGGATCGGCGTGGGCTCGAGGAAGCCGAGCCGCTCCAGACCCTCCATCAGCTCGGGATGGAGACGGAAGGCGCCGAAGCCGGAAAGGGTCTGATCCGGCTGGTGGGCCTCAACAGACTGGGCCGCTTCGGCGACCTGGATGGGCTCAGAGGCCGTGTTGGCCAGGGGCTCAGGCGTCTGCTCGCCATTCATGGCGACAGCAGAAAACAGGGCACCCTCGGGGGTGTGATTCACGGATGGGGACGGGCCTGCGGAGGACCGGACGAATCCTTCAACGCAGGCGGGCAGCGACCCGGTGGACAGAGGAGACGCGAATCGGGCTGACGGGATGTCGGCCGAATCGCGATCCGTTGCCCTGAGCTGCCTGGCTCCGATCAAAGGGGGAAACTTAATCGTATCAGCTGCTGCCCCCCTTCAGCGGAGCCCCGCCCCTAGCCCCGGCGCGGCGATCAGGCGACCCGGCCGAAGTCATCGGCGATCCGCTCGATGTCGTCCTCCCGCAGGTCGGCGCCGCGCTGCACCTCCACGATCAGCAGATCCTCCGCTCCGGCACTGGCGCGGTGCCAGGCGCCCTGGGGCACGAACAGGGTGGTGCCCACCCCGGCGGGGATCGCCTCCCCCTCGAGTTCCAACTGGCCGCAACCGTCCACCACCACCCAGTGCTCGCAGCGGTGTTGATGGCGTTGCAGGCTGATGCGACGCCCCGCTTTGATGCGCAGACGCTTGACCAGGTAGCCGTCCCCAGTGGCGATGGTCTCGAACCAGCCCCAGGGGCGCTCCCAGCGACAGGTTGCCGGGGAGGGGAAGGGGGAAGACATGCTGGCCGCTCGCGGAAGGACCGGAACCAGGGGTCGCGAATTCAACAATGGAATCGTAGAGGTGTCGGCCGGACAAGGCAGACGGGAACGGCCGCCGCGCGGCAACCCTCAGGCGGGGCTGGCGGCGGCGGTGATCAGCAGGGCCTGTTGCCGGGCTCGGGTGAGGGCGGTGTACAGCAGGCGCAGATCCTCGTGCCCGCCCGCCTGAAACAGCACGATCACGACGTCCGCCTCGCTGCCCTGGGCCTTGTGCACGGTGAGGGCGAAGGCCGGCTCCAGGCCGCCGGCCAGCTGGGCCGGATGAATTCGGATCGCGGCGCCCCCCCGCGAGCCATCCCCCGGTTCGAACAGCAGCCTGGGCTCGCCATCCTGGGGATCCGGGGCGAGCACAACCCCCACGTCGCCGTTGGCCAGCCCCAGGTCCGGCAGGTTGCGGGCGCAGAGCACCGGCGTGCCGGCGGGCCAGCGCAGGGGATCGGCCAGGGCGGCCTCCCCCAGCAGGGCGCGGTGGATCGCCGCCACGCCCCAGCGGCCGCGGCGGCGCGGGCTGAGCACCAGCAACCTTTCGCGCTCCGCCAGCAGCGCCCGCTCGCCGTCGAGGTCGCCCGCTGCACAGGCGCGGGCCAGCTCCGCCAGCCGCCGCCGATGCGCCTCCAGGGCCTCGCGCAGCGGGGCGGGCAGTACGTCGGCGGCACTCTCCTGCCAGCGGAGGTTGTCCGCCGCCACCAGTCGCTCCAGCGCGGGGCGGATCGCCGCCAGCGGCTCGCTCTCGCCGGCGGCGATGGCCGCCCGCAAACGATCGGCCACCGCGGCGATCGCTCCGCCGTTGCGGTGCACGGTGGCCAGGGTGATCGCCGCCTCCCCCAGCGCCTCCGCCAGCCGGGGGCGCTGCAGCTCCGGCAGCAACGCCCCCGGCGCCACCGGCGGCAACTGGGCCGGATCCCCCACCAGCACCAGATGGCAGCTGTCCGGCAGGGCCTCCAGCAGGGCTGCCATCAGGGCCAGATCCACCATCGACAGCTCATCGACCACCAGCAGATCGAGGGCGAGGCGGTTGCCGCGATGGCGCCCGAAGCTCTCCCCCCGGCTCTCCAGGAGGCGGTGCAGGGTGGTGCAGCCATAGCCGCCGCCGCTGGCGGCGCGGAGCCGGGCCGCGGCCTTGCCCGTTGGGGCCGCCAGGTGGATGCGGGCGCCGCTCCGCCACCGCTCGAACCAAGGCAGCATGCGCGCCACCGTGCTCGTCTTGCCCGTACCCGGTCCCCCTTGCAACAGCACGAGCCGGTGGCGCCCCACCGCCAGCACCGCGCGACGCTGCTCCGCGTCCAGGCCGCTGAGCTCCTGGGCGTGCTCGTCCGCCGCGCTGGCGGGGTGGGGGGGGAGGGCGCTGGCCCGCTGGATCAGGTTCTCCAGCACCTGTTGGCGCTGCTCCCACCAGCGGCGCCAGACGATCCGGTCGGCTTCCAGCACCAGCGGACCATCGGGCGGCTGGGTCAGGGCCGAGGCCGCCAGGGCCCTGCGGTGGCTCTCCGGCCAGTGGCGGGGATCGATCCCCGGCGGCGCTTCAGCGGAGAGGCACAGTTCCGGCTGCCCGTCCGCCAGGGCGGCCGCCAGGGCGCGGATCAGCTCCTGCAGCCGCGGGTCGGGGGCTTCCTGCAGGAGCCTGGGCAAGGCTTCCGCCAGGGCCTCGGCGAGCGCCGGCAGCCAGGTGGGACCCTCCCGAAGCGGGGGCTTCAGCATGGTTCCGCCTCGGTCCTGCCCCCCAGGGCCGCATCGAGGGCCAACACTCGCGCCAGGGGTGGGCGCTCCACCACCATCCCCGGCACCGCCCCGCCGGCGGCGGCGGTGAGGGCGGCTGCCGGACCCGGGGTGCCCCGCAGGAACACGTAGGTGTAACCGCCCAGATGGCGCTCGGGGTCGTAGCCCTCCAGGCGCCAGCCCAGGTAGCGGTGCAGCGCCACCAGGTACAGATGGGCCTGCAGGGGGTAGTGGCGGTCGGCCATCAGCTGCGCCATCGCCGCCGGACCGTAGTGGCGGGGGCCGCAGGCCTGGGGCTGGCCGGCCGCGTCCCGCTGGCCCAGCCAGTTGCTCTTCCAGTCCACCACCCACCAGCGGCCGTCGTCGCCACGGCCGGGAACCCGGAACACCAGGTCGATCGAGCCGGTGAGGAAGCCGCGGCTGGCGATCGGAAGGGCGGCGAGGCGATCTCCGTACGCTGCGCCGAACAGCCCCTGGGGGTGCGCCTGGAAGGGGCGGGCCAGGTCGGCGGCGCGCACCAGATCCATGCGCAGGTCGAAGGCCATCTCCGCCAGCCGCTCCTCCGGGGGGAGGTCGGCGGGGCACAGCTCCGCCAGCGGGCCGCCGAAGGGGGTGAGCCGCATCCGCTCCAGCCCCTCCAGGGTCGCCTCGCTCCAGGAGGCGGCGAGGCCGGAGCGGCGCAGTTCCCGCTCCACCAGCTCCCGGTTGGCGGGGGTCTCCAGCGGCAGGCTGAAGTCGATCCGTTCGAGGATGCGGTGCAGGCAGTCGCCGGCGGCGGCACCGCGGGGGAAGTCGGCCAGCGGCCCGTCGCCGGCCGACCGCTCAGGGGCCGGAGCGTCGATCGCCACCTCCAGGTCCGCCTCCGGATCGAGGGTGTCGCGCCCCTCGTCCGGCTGGGCCGCCGCCGCGCCGGCATCGCTGCCGTGGGCCGCCTGGGTCCAGCTGCTGTAGCTGCTGCGCCCCCAGAGGCGATCGATCGCCTGAGGGCGCGGCACGGGGCCGCAGGCCAGCGGGCCACCATCGCCGGCGGCGGGGGGACGCCAGGGGGGACCCTCCGGCGGCGGCGGATCGCGCAGGCTGATCGGCAGCTCGCGCTCGGCGATCTGCTCCTGCAGGCGGGCGCGCCAGTGCTCCGGCGGCCGCTCCGCCACGGTCTCCTCCTCGAGCTCCGGCAGGGGCTCGTCGGCGAATAGCCAGGGGAAGAGGGGACCGCCCTGCTGGCCCTTGGCGGGTCCCCAGGCGAGCACCAGCATGTCGCGGGCGCGGGTCGCCGCCACATAGGCCAGGCGCTCCCGCTCCGCCGCCTCCGCCTGCCGCTGCTCCTGGCGCGCCTGATGGCCCACCCCCCAGCGATCGTCCAAGTGGAGATCGA
>JBILEP010000060.1:0-8804 GCA_044352045.1 Cyanobium sp.
GAACGGCTTGGGCTCCACCGCCGCGATTTGATCCGCCGGCAGCACCTTGACGTTGAAGCTGTAGGGCACATCGGCGAAGGGGCTGCCCCGCAGGGTGGCGAACAGGGCGAACAGGATCGGCATCTGAACCAGCAGGGGCAGGCAGCCGGAGAGGGGGCTGCCGAACTCCTGCATCAGCTTGCCCAGCTCCTCCTGCTGTTTCTGCGGGTTGTTGGCGTACTTGCTCTTGATTTCGGCCTGGCGCTCCTGCATCACCGGCTGGGCGATGCGCATGCGGCGGGCGCTGCGGATCGAGCCGGCGCTCAGGGGGAAGAGGGCCAGGCGGATCACCAGCGTGAGGGCGACGATCGCCAGCCCGTAGCTGGGCACCAATCCGTAGAAGAAATCGAGGATCGGGAGCAGCAGGTTGTCGGAGATGTAGCCGATCACGGCGCGAGAGCTGGGGGGTGGGTGGGAATCCGGCACCCACTGTGCCCGAACGCGGCGGCGCTCGGTGGGCGGGATGCCGGAGAGCGGATCAGGCGCTGGCGCGCTCTTCGGGCGCGAAGCCCGCGCTGGGCTTGCCGGAACGGGCGGTGCTGCCCTTGCCGGGCGCTCCGCCCTTGCGGTGCTCCTCGATCCAGGTTTCCACGGCCCGGAAGTTGGGAACCGAGCGCATTTCGAGCTTGCTGCCGTCGTTCAGCACCAGCACCATGTCGCCCCAGGCTCCGAAGCCGCGGGGCACCGAGCGCACCTCGCGGATCTGGGAATACACCACCTGGGTGCGGTCGCGGCCCAGCCAGCCGCCGTTCACCTCAATGCGCCGACTGGTGATCCGGTAACGCAGCCACAGGGCCCGCACCAGCGCCCCCACCGCCAGCGGCAGGCCGAGGATCGTCAGGGCGAGCAGCAGGCCGAAGATCAGATCGCCTTTGGCGGGCCCCCCTTCGTAGAACACCGTTTCCTGAATCTTGGCCTTGCCGGCTGGTTCGCTGACGGGATCGGTCATGGGGTGAGCCCTGCCCTGCGCAGTAGGTCGTCGCATTCTCCCAGCAGGGCGTCCGCGCTCAGCTCGGCGCAGCCCGGCCGCAGGCTGAGCAGCAGCCACTGGGGCGCTCCGGTGCGGGGGGGATGGGCCAGCAGGTGGGCGTGCAGCCGGCGGCGCAGGCGGTTGCGCACCACGGCGCGACGGCTCACCTTGCCGCTCACCACCACTCCGAATCGCCAGGGGGAGGAGCTGCGGTCGCGATCAGCGGGGGGCAGCAGGGCCGCGTCCGCTGCGATCAGGCGCAGCACCATCGCCGTGCCGTGCAGCCGGCGCCCCCGCCGTAGAAGGTGATCGAACACCCGCGATCCCCGGAGCCGGTGCCGCTGGGGTAACGCCACAGTGGTGGGAACGCCGGCTTAGACCGCCAGGCGGGCGCGGCCACGGCGGCGGCGGGAGCGGATCACGCGACGACCCGTGTGGCTGCGCATCCGCACCCGGAATCCGGACACGCGTTTGCGCTTGCGACTGGTGCCTTCCAAGGTGCGCTTGGTCATGACGGCCGCTCCGTTCCTGCATTTCTCACGATCGGCAACCCTACCAGCCGGGCGGCCGCCTTCAGTTGGGGTCGATCTGGATCAGCCAGCTGCCCAGCAGGCCGGAGACCGGGATGTCGCCCGGGGCCTGGGCAAGGGCGTTGAACTGGTACATGCCGGCGTTGAAGGGATTGAAGATGTTCATGTACACGCCGATCGTGCCCTTATCGGAGACCGGGGTGTCGGGGAAGATCTCGATCGCCTTGCCATCCTTGGAGACCTCGATCGTCGCCGGAATCGTGCTCTTGCAGCGGGTGCGGGACAGCATGCCGCCCTCGCTCATCTGGCAGAGCTTGACGTTCTTGGCCTTGATTTCGCTGTCGAAGTAGCTGGGGATCGTCACGCTCAGCTTAAGGATCGCCGTCTTGCGATCCTTCGGTCGCAGGATCAGGTAGTACTCCGAGCGCTTCATGCGGGCCGTTTCCGTGATGAAGAAGTAGAGCTTGCGGTAGTTCTTGTCGTTGTCCCAGCGGAATTCCATCAGGCCCGGAGTGCCCTGGGCCCGCGCCGGCCCTGTGGCGGGGGAGGCGAGGCTGACGGCGGCGAGGCAGGCGGCGGTTCCGAGGGCCGCGGTCACGGCCAGGGAACGCGAGAGGGGAGGCATGGGAGGCCGCGGAGGTGTGACGCGATTCTCAGAAGCCGCCAGGGGTCGCCACGGCCCCGGTGGTCGGCCGGATCACCGGCCGGACCAGGGCGGTTCCAGGCCGGGGGGCTCCAGCGGATAGGCGCGGTCGGGTCGCAGGGCTGCGGCCCCCCGCAGGTAGGGGTGCACCGGGCGCTGCTGCGGTTCCAGCCAGGCGTGGGCCAGCAGCCGAATGCAGCGCGGCAGATCGCCCGCCACCGCCATCTGCTGACAGTCGAGCAGGGCCACGCAGCCCCAGCCCTCGCGGCGGCGGGCGCTGGCGGCGGGGAAGCAGGCGTCCAGGTCGGCCGTTACCGAGAAGGTCACCGAGAGCACCCGCTCCCCATCGAGGCGGTTGTGTAGCACCAGGGCGTTGATCAGCTCATCGACCGCCTCGTCGATCGCCTCGGCGGTGTTGGCGCTGGCGGTGGTGGCGCCCCGCAGCGCCCGCAGCTGCAATGAGTCGCTCATGGGCGCCACAGCCACAGGGGCAGGCCGCTCCAGGCCAGCTCCAGGCAGAGGGCCTCGTGCAGGCGGCCCAGCAGGTTGCGGCCGGGCAGCAGGCGGTTGAGGCGCGTGGCTGGTCGGCCGAAGGTCACCGGCTTGGCCTTCTCGGGATCCAGGCCCGCCAGGCTCGCCGCCAGCAGCCGGGCGCTCTCCTCATCCCCCAGCTGGTCCACCAGCCCCAGCTCCAGCGCCTGGGCGCCGGTGAACACGCGGCCGTCGGCGAAGCCGCGCACCACCTCTTCCGCCAGGCCGCGCCCCGCGGCCACCGCCGTCACGAACTGGCCGTAGCTGGCGTCGATCAGCTCCTGGAGCAGGGCCCGCTCCGCCTCGCTCAGGGCCCGGTCCGGCGAGAGGATGTCTTTGAACAAGCCGCTCTTGACGGTTTCAAAGCGGATGCCAATCCGCTCCAGCAGCCGGGAGAGGTCGTTGCCGCGCAGGATCACGCCGATCGAACCGGTGATCGTGCCCGGGTTGGCGACGATCTTCTCGGCCGCCACCCCCACGTAGACGCCGCCGGAGGCGGAGATGTTGCCGAAGCTGGCCACCACCCGGCAGCCCTTCTCCCGCAGCCGCAGCAGGGCGGCGTGGATCTCCTGACTGTCGCCCACCGTGCCGCCAGGGCTGTCGATGCGGAGCAGCAGGGCCGGGCACTCCCGCTGCCCCACCTGCTCCAGCGCCTTAAGCACGCGGGTGCGGGTGGGCCCGGCGATCGGGCCCTCCATGACAATGCGCGCCAGGGTGTGGCGGCTCTTGCGACGCCAGGGCCAGGGCATCGGCGGCCGTTGGGGTGAGTGGATGGACTGGATCTTAAAAAGAGAGGCCGATCCGGCCACGCCCATGCCCCAGGCCCTGCGCTGGCCCCTGATGCTTCTGCCCTTTGCCCTTTGGGGTACGGCGATGGCGGCGATGCGCCCCCTGCTCGAGGGGGGCTCGCCGCTGCTGGTGGCCGGCCTGCGCCTGCTGCCCGCCGGGCTGCTGCTGCTGCTGCTGGCCCTGCCCCTGGGCCGGCCGGCCGCTGTGGCGTCCTCCGATCGCCCCTGGCTGCTGCTCTTCGCCCTGGTGGATGGCACCCTTTTCCAGGGCCTGCTCGCCCGCGGGCTCGTCCAGACCGGCGCTGGCCTGGGCTCGGTGCTGATCGATTCCCAACCGCTGCTGGTGGCCCTGCTCGCCCGCACCCTGTTCGGCGAGGCGATCAATCCGGTCGGGTGGGTTGGGCTGCTGCTGGGGCTGGCGGGGATCCTGTTTCTGGGCCTGCCGCCCGCCCTGCTGCGCCACTGGTGGCTGGAGGGGCCGGCGGTGCTGGATCCGGGTGCCTGGAGCCACGGGGAGCTGTGGATGCTGGGGGCGGCGGCGGCGATGGCGGTGGGCACGGTGCTCTGCCGCTATGCCACTCGGCACAGCGATCCGCTGGTGGTCACCGGCTGGCACATGCTGCTGGGGGGGCTGCCCCTGCTGGCGGCAAGCGCCCTGGCGCCGCTCCTGGATCCGGCGGCTCCGCCCCTGCTTCCCGCCTGGAGCGGCGGTGACTGGGTGTTGATGGCCTATGCCTCGGTGTTTGGCGGCGCCCTGGCCTATGGGCTGTTTTTCTGGTTCGCCAGCTCCGGAGACCTCACCGGCTTCACCGCCCTCACCTTCCTCACCCCCGTCTTCGCCCTGCTCTGCGGGCAGCTGCTGCTCGGCGAACGCCTGCTGCCGCTGCAGTGGCTGGGGGTGCTGCTGGCCCTGATCTCCGTGGTGCTGATCAACCGGCGCCAGCTTCTCTGGCAGGGTGTGCCGCAACCGGAGACGGCCGGATGAGCGCGCGACGGCGGCTGTTGCTGGTCACGGCGGGGCTCGGCCTGTTGCTGTTTGTCTGGCGGCTGGGCTGCGATGGCCTGGTGGATGAGACGCCGCCCCTGTTCGCCGCCTCCGCCCGGGCGATGGCCGAAACCGGCGACTGGCTGATCCCCCACGTCAACGGCCTGCCCCGCTACGACAAGCCGCCGCTGGTGTACTGGCTGATGGGGCTCCTCTACGCCCTGCCCGGCCAAGGGAGCTGGAATCCCCTGGGCACCTGGGCCGCGGGGCTGCCCTCCGCCCTGGCCAGCGTGGCGGTGATGCTCCTGCTCGCCGACACCCTGCTGCGCTGGCCCCAGCCCAGCCTCTCCCCCTCCCCCCACAGCCCTCCCGCCGAAGCCGCCCGCCCGCCCGCGGCGCTGACCGCCCTGAGCGCGGCCCTGGCCTTCGCCCTCTCGCCCCTGGTGCTGCTCTGGGGGCGCACGCCGGTGAGCGACGCGCTGTTCAGCGGCCTGATGGCGATTTGCCTGCTGCTGGCCTGGCGTCGCTACGCGGCCGGTTCTGGAGTGGGCGCGGCGGGCTGGTGGCACAGCTGGCTGGTGCTGGCCCTGGCGGTGCTGACGAAGGGGCCGGTGGCGGTGCTGCTGTTCGCCCTCACCCTGTTGCTCTTCGCCTGGCTGCAGGCCGATGGGGTGCTCCTGGCGGCGCGGCTGCGCCCGCGCGCCGGCTTGGCGGTCACGGCGCTGCTGGCCCTGCCCTGGTATGGCCTGGCCCTGGCCCGGGAGGGGGCGCCCTTCTGGAACTCCTTCTTCGGTTACCACAACCTGCAGCGCTTCACCTCCGTGGTGAACCATCATCTGCAGCCCTGGTGGTATTTCCTGCCCGTGCTGCTGGTGGCCGCCCTGCCGTTGACGCCCCTGTTGCTGGTGGGCCTCACCCGGGCGATCGGGCCCCTTCGCCCCGCCCTGGCGCCGGCGCGTCCCCATCCCGCCGCGGCCTCCCTCGCTCGCTTCGCCGCCTGCTGGCTGGTGGCGGTGCTGCTGTTCTTCACCGCCGCCGCCACCAAGCTGCCGAGCTACTGGCTGCCTGCCATCCCCGCGGCCGCCGTGCTGATCGCCCTGGCGGCCCGGGTGGAGCGGGGCGATCGGGCCGCCGGGTTCGCCCGCTCCCTCACGCTGGTGCTCACCCTGCTGCTGGGCATCGTTTTTGTGGCCGCTCCCGCCTGGGTGCCCCTGATTCAGGATCCAGAGCTGCCCACCCTGCCCGCCGAGCTGCTGGCCGGCGGCCGGTTGCCGGTGGCCGCCGCCTGCTTCCTGCTCGCCAGCCTGCTGGGCCTGGTCTCCAACGTCCGAGGTCGGCCGGGAGCCTGGTTGCTGGCTCTGCAACTGCCCCTGGTGGCCTTCGTGCCCCTGGCCCTGCTTCCCTCCTGGAGCCTGGGCGACCGCTTGCGCGGCGCGCCGGTGCGGCAGATGGCCGTGGCCGCCCGCCTCGCCCTGCGGCCGGGGGAGAGCCTGGCGATGGTGGGCATTCTCAAACCCTCGCTGCATTACTACAGCCGCCGGGTGGTGATCTACGAGGGCAATGAGCCGCGGGGGCTGGTGAATCTGGCCGACCGCCTGCGCCGTGAGGCCCGTCCCGGCCAGTGGCCCGCCCCGCCGGAGAGGATGCCCACGCTGCTGGTGGTGATCGACCGTGGCACCGCCGCCCTGCCGTTCTGGCGGGGCCTTGAACCCCACATCCTGGCGCGTCATGGTCTTTACAGCCTCTGGCGCCTGGAGCGACGGCAGCTGGAGCGACGGGCCGGTGAACTGCGCTCCGCCGGGGAGCGGATCACCTGGCGGGATCCGGTGCCGGAGCGCTACTGACCGCGGAGCCGCTGCCAGACGCTGCTCTCCTGCGGCCGCAGCAGATAGAAGGCGATCAGGGCCACCATGGCCAGGCAGAGGAAGAGGTGATCAAGCCAGCCCATCTCCACCCCCATGCCGGCGTACACAATCCAGCTGTTGATCACCGCCAGCGTGCTCAGGAAGATCGCCAGCACCAGTTGCGCCACCCGTCGTGGCGCTACCCGGGTGCCCATCAGATCACCGAGCAGATCCACCAGGCCGGGAAGCAGCAGCAGCACCGTCACGCCATGCAGGAAACGCATCGACAGATCGCTGTGCAGGTGCGGTGTGATCGCGGCCCAGAGGTTCAGCGGGATGAACAGGGCGGTGATCAGGAGGTAGAAGGCCACGGACTCAGGCTGGATGTGGGTGCATCGGGGCGGCGCATGCCGCTGCGGAGGACCGGCAGATGGATCTGGAAGCGGCTCCCCTCGCCAAGCTGGCTGTCGACGCCGATTCTGCCGCCCATCGCCTCCACCAGTAGCTTCACCACCGAAAGCCCGAGGCCCGAGCCCCGCTTCTGATCGGCGGTGTTGGCAGCGCGGTGAAAGCGATCGAAAATACGCGGCAGATCCTCCGGGGGGATGCCGATGCCGCGATCGCTCACCGTGATGGTCAAGCCATCGTCATGGTCGTCCTCCAGTTGCACCAGGATCGGTTGATCAGGGAAGGAATATTTATCCGCATTCTCGATCAGATTGAGGATCACCTGCTGCAGGCGGTCCGCTTCCGCCAGGGCTTCAATCGACCGTTCGCCGGCGCTGGCGGGTAGCTGGAGTTCTAGCGGGCGCTTCAGCTGGCTGCGGGCCAGATCACAGGTGGTAAGTAGAACCTGGTCCACCGCCACCGGCTGGAGCACCAGTTGCAATCGGCTTGAATCACTGCGGGAGAGATCGAGCAGATCGTGCAGCATGCGGGTCATGCGCTGCGTTTCGGCTGCCGCCTTGGTGAGGGTGCGCTGCTGGTCTGGATCGAGCTGGCCCCCCTGCCTCTGCAGCCGCTGCAGGTAGCCGCTGATGATCGTGAGCGGATTGCGCAGTTCGTGGCTGACGGCGCTCACGAACTCCCGCTGATTTTCCCAGGCGAGTGCCATGCGATCGAGAAGTGTGTTGTAGCCGTTCGCCAGCTGCCGCACCTCAAGCGGCGCCGGGATTTCGGCGAGGCGCCTGGTGCCCAGGCTGGCGCAGGTGATCGAACCGGCCAGATGGTTCAGATCCTGCAGCGGTTGGATGATGCGGCGGGTCATCAGCCAGATCGCCAGCAGCGTCAGCGCCAGGCAGGCCGACCAGGCCAGCAGCAGCCATTGCAGAAGGCTGGAAAGAAAGTCGATGTTGGCGCTGATGTCCTCGGCCACCCACAGGCTGGTGCCCGCCGGGCCGATCAGGTGCAGATGGGTGAGGAACTCCCGGTTGTTGAGCTGCACCACCCGGTAGAAGTCGCGTGGTGGCTGGAAGCCCGCCAGCCGTGGCGGGCGAGCCAGCGACCCTGGCAGCCTGGGGTCGAAGGGCTTGATGGTTTTGTCGCTCTGGCCCACGGCTGTCTGGGCCGCCTGGGCGAGCGCCTGGGGGGGCGGATCGCTGAGGTTGTCGGGCACCAGCAGCTGGCCATCGCCGAGACGGATCCAGAACACCAGGTTGAAGGCGCTGTAGCGGCCCAGCTCCTGAATCGCCGCCGCCCGTCGGGCGGGGGAATCGTTGTGGCTCAGCAGGGTGAGCTGACGGCTGAGGATCTGGCCGGTCTGGTGCACCCGGCGTTCGTGCTGATGGATCAGGGCCCGCTGGTTGACCAAAAGGGTGGCCCCGGAGGCCACGGTGAAGCCCACGAACACCGAGGCGAAGGCGGCCATCCGCAACTGGCCGAGCAGGCTGCCAAACAAACGCTCTCGCCAGTTCACGCCGGATGGGCCAGTTGCCGCCATCTAGGGATCCTTATACACAATCCCAGCCCTTCCGGGGGAATGGGCGCCTCAGGCCGCCACCGGCTGGTGGATCACCTCCCCGTAAAGCCGCTCCAGGGCATCGATGTTGGCGCCCAGGGTGTAGCGCTCCTGCACCCGCAGCCGCGCCCGCCGGCCCAGCTCGGCGGTGAGCACCGGTTGATCCCGCAGCACCGGCAGCAGGGTGCGCAGCTGGGTGGTGACCCCCTGGGTGCGGATCACGATGCCGGCGCCACCCTCCAGCACCTGGCCGTCGGCGCCGGCGTCGGTGGCCACGCAGGCTGTGCCGGAGGCCATCGCCTCCAGCAGCGCCAGCGACAGGCCTTCCACCAGCGAGGGCAGCAGAAACACCTCCGCCAGCTGCAACAGGGCCACCCGCCGCTCCAGGCACGACTCGATCCCCCACCAGAGCACGTCCGTCTCGCCGCCGCTCTGGAGCATCCCCCGCAGCGGACCGTCGCCGACGACCAGCAGCAGACAGCCCTCCGGCCGCACCAGCCGCCAGGCCCGCAGCAGC
>JBILEP010000061.1:0-8800 GCA_044352045.1 Cyanobium sp.
CCGCCGACATCGGCTTCCACAGCATCCACCACCTCTGCGAACGCATCCCCAACTACCGCCTACGCGCCTGCCATCAGCGCAATGCCCATCTGCTTGGCGCCAGTCGCCGCCTGCGTTTGGCCGACATTCCTGGCTGCTTCGCCTACATCCTCTGGGATGACGCGGGCAACCGGCTGGTGACGCTCGCGCAGGCTGAGAGCTGAGCTTCCCTCACCGTGGGGAGGCAGAACAATCCTGGCATCAAGATACTGGAGCCAAAATCCCGGAGAAGGAGTCCGTTGGAATGGCCTCATCTTGCCTTGCCCTCCTCACCCCTCCCGCAACCGCACATAGAGATGCGCCCCCTGGCTGCCGGGGACCGTTTTGAGATTGAGGTCGCTCTGGGCGCGCACGAGGTCGCTGAGCTTCTTGAAGCCGAAGTTTCGGGGGTCGAAGGAGGGATCGTGCTTGAGCAGCCAGGTACCCACCTGCCCCAGCGGCGCCCAGCCATCCTCCTGGTCCACCGCCGCAATCGCCGAGCGCAGGGCCGGCCCCAGCTGCTTGAGGGTGGCCCCAGGGGCCGCCGCCGCCGCCGCGCCCGCCGTCTCGGTTCGCTTGAGGATCTCCGTGTAGATGAATTTGTCGCAGGCGGCCACGAACGGCTTGGGCGTCTTGCGCTCCCCGAAGCCATACACCGCCAGGCCCGCCTCCCGCAGGCGCGTGGCCAGCCGCGTGAAATCGCTGTCGGAGGACACCAGACAGAAGCCATCCTGGCGCCCGCCGTGCAGCAGGTCCATGGCGTCGATGATCAGGGCGGAATCGGTGGCGTTCTTGCCGCTGGTGTAGCTGAACTGCTGCACCGGCTGGATCGCGTGCACGTGCAGCACATCCTTCCAGCGGCCCAGCTGGGGCGTCGTCCAGTCGCCGTAGGCCCGCTTCACCGTCGCCGTGCCATAGCTGGCCACCTCCGCCAGCAGTTCACCGATCACCCCGGGCTGGGCGTTGTCAGCATCGATCAACACGGCCAGGCGGTCGCTGTCGGGGGAGGCCATGGGCGGTCGCTGCTGCGGTGCCCCCATCCTGGGCCTCACTGGGCAGGGCTGGGGCGAAAGGCAACGGTTGCGCTGGTCTCGAGCAAAGCGCCGCCTGGATTGTCTACCGCTTACAAACCACGGAGCCCGGGATAGCTCGCCTTGGTGGTGTTCTAGAGACCACGAACGGGCTCCGAGGCGGGAGGCAGGGGGGTGGGCTGAGGTTGCAAAACCTTGTCCTGACGACCCACAATCGTGACCCCCTCACAATCTCGCAACAGGGCAAATTGGGGGCGAGTGTAGTCAACACGAATGCCGGGCTGCATGAACTCGGCACATTTCTTCGCCAGGGTGAAGGCGGTGTCCAGCTTGCGCTGGCGGGCAATTTCCTGGACGTTTTCCTTGCAGGCTTGGTCCGCAGCATTCCCGAGAGGGAAGCTGACGGTGACAGCGCCACCATAGGAATTGGAATTGTAGTGGCCAAAGTCAGAGCCACCCCCAAAACCACTCACCCAGAGATTGGGGCCACGGCAGTAGACGCCCGGTCCAAATCCTAAGGATGTATCCTGGCCATTATTAATCTGGTAGTTGTTGTTCACACCCCCGAGCGGAGATTGGTACACACTACCAGCGGCTGTTTGGCTGTTGATTGCCTGGTTGGGGGCAACAGCTGACACGCCCATGGAGCTTGCCGCAGCTCCACTTCCACCTGAGTTGCTGGGTGAGTCCCCACTGGCGTAAGACGCCAGTGGGGTAACCCCCATCAGCAGGGCAAACCCGAGAACGGGAAGCCCTGCAAACGTGGGGCGAGCCATCAGTTCGCGAAAGAGGAGACGGAATGGCTGCCCGACGTGTCTGTGAAGGCGTAGACCGAGCTGTCGGAGAATGTCGTGACCCCAAACTCGTTGTAGTTGCTTGAACCTGTTGCGCTTGCGGTCGCGAAGTAGGTGCCTGTGCCACTGGCGGGTGGCAGCTGGCCAACTTCCGCCTTGAAGGCAGTGTTGGTGGCGTTTCCGGTTTCCGTGCGCACGGAGATGACATTCAACTGGCGCGTACCGGTGCCCAGCTTCGTGCTATTGGAAAAGCTGTTGGTGACGCCGACTTCGCCAGCAAGGGCGGGGCTGATGGCCGTGAGGAGCAAAACGGCCGGAACAATGCGGCCGAACAGAGTGTTGATCATGGAGGATTCCGCTTCAAAGCGAGAGGGGGGGGAAGAAGCCGCGGCTCGACGAGAAGCCTCGCAAGTGCGACCTGAAATCAGTATTGCCGCAGCGACAGACAAGGTCGATCAGACTCAAAACAAGCCGCTGTTCGATTGTCACTCGCCGACTGTCATCCAGCTGACAGCCGGAGGGGGTGGGGCAGGCAGGCGCGGCAGCAACAGGCGCGGCTCCGGCTCAGCAAACAGCCGCCCCAACGCCTCCTGCCGCAGCGTCGCCTGCTCATCGCTGCGCTGCCAGAGGGTTTCGAAGTAAAAGAACGCCACCCCCAGACCACGGGCGCGGGCGGCCTCAGCCTGGGCGGTGACAAGGGCGATGGGCACTGGCCGGTTGCGCTGGCCCGCCATCACACCGATCGCCACCGGAATGCGGGCCAGGCTTTCCGCCAGCTCCGGCCGCTCCAGCTCGGCGCTGAAGCTCTCCAGATCCGGCCGGTAAAGCTGCACCAGCAGCTCATCCACGAGCCCCCGCCGCACCCACTCCCGCCAGTGCTGCAGCTGCCGCTTGTAGGCGAAGTCGTGGTAGTTGGGCGAGAGGGAGACCAGGGCGCCGGGATGCCTGGCTTTCACCGCTGCGCGCAAACGGGCCATGAAGCCGGTGATCCGATCGGCGCGCCACTTCAGCCAGGCCGGATCCTGGGGGTCGGCGGGCACCGGCCGGCGGGTCTCCCGTTGATACAGGGCCGTGGTGAAGGGGTCGTAACCGAACTGGCTGGGCAGGCTCATGTGGTCATCAAACTGGATGCCATCCGCGCCGCTGCGCGCGACGATCTCCTCCACCAGCTCCGTGATCAGCTGCTGCACCTCCGGCCGGAAGGGATTGAGCCAGGCCACCTCGCCGGCGGCGCTGATCGAGGTGAGGCTGCCGTCGCGGGCGCGGCTGAGCCAGTCGGGATGGCGACTCGCCAGCTCCATCCCCGGCGGTGCCATGAAACCGAACTCAAACCAGGGCACCACCAGCAGGCCGCGGGCATGGGCCTCGGCCACCAGCTCCGCCAGGGTGTCCTGCCCCTGCAGCCCCCGCGGCGTGAAATGCTGCAGCCCGCGCCGCTGCGTCACCTCACTGGGATACCAGGCGTAGCCGCCGTTCCACACCACCGGATAGAGGGTGTTGAAGTTCAGGCGAGCCAACTCGGCCACCGCCGCGCGCATCCGCTCCCGGTCCCGCAGCATCGCCATGTCGTTGAGGGTGAGCCAGACGCCGCGGATTTCGGCGCGATCCGGCGGCGCGGCTGGAGTGGAGGCTGGGGCTTGCGCCGCCCCAGGCCCCAGCGTGGAGAGCAAGAGGGCGAGAGCCAGCGCCGCGCCGACCAGAACCGGAAACCACCCAAAGGGCGCGGGCCAAGCGCAACCCCAACCTTGCGGCCGGGATTGACTGGAATTCACTAGGCGAGCCCGACACACCAATTCACCTCGCCTCACACAAAGATCTCTGCTTAATGCTATCCTTTGCCCAGGGCTTCGGTGCGTTCCTCCACAGATCTTTCGCATGCGGCGCTCGCTTCCCATCCTCTTTCTTTTTATTTCGCTCGCGCTCAACCAAGCGGCTTGGGCGGCTCAGAGAAATCCGACAATCTGCTGCCGAACATCCGGGGGGACGCGTAGTACCTGTCTCAATCTCTGGGCCCACCTGGTGCCGCCAGGCAACCGCTTCGCTCCCGGCCCCAGCCGCAGGATCGCCCTGCTCCAGGGCCCTGCCAACGCCGCCACCGCCATGAACGTACAGATCTTCCAGCTCAGCGGGGAGCTCCTGGCCGAACAAACCCTGCCTGCGGGGCAGGTGGGCATTTGGCTGCTCACCTTGCCGCGATCAGGCCAGGTGCCGCTGGCTCAGCCCCTGGTGTGGGAGAGCTTTCCCACCTGCCAACCCAACAAGCCACCCACCCGGACCATCCTGCACACGGGACCGGAGGAGCGGGAGGCCGCAGCGATCTACTCCCGCCTGGCCGCGCTGCACCATTCCTGCGGGGGGGAGGTCGCCACCGCATCGATCCTGCCAGTGTTCGGCCTGGAGGACTACCGGAGCAGGCTTCCCCAGACCCTGCCCATTCACTGTCTGGCCTTCACGGAAGGCGCTCCAGGGAGTCCGCAGCTCCCAGGGAACGGATCCAGTCCCTAGCGGCGGCGGGAAGGGTGGTGAAAGCAAGCAGGACACTGCCATCCCCTTTCAGCTCGCGCACCTTGCCATAAACCTCTGCGGGGATTCCGGGAAAAAGCAGCACGAGGTTGGCAAAGGGTTCCAGATCCGCCCCCGGCGTCAGCAAGCAGGCCTCGCCTTCCGCCAAATGGGTGAGGAGGGCATCAGCCGGCTCGCCCTGGCGCGTCTTGGCTTCAATGGGCTGATAGTGAACCCGCAGCGGAGGAGAGAGTTTCCTGAGAACGGAACTGCCGATCGGCAACGCCAGGTTGTAAGCCCCGGCGATGGCGCCGATCGAAAACACACGCAGCGGCGCATCCGCCCCCTTCACCGTCAAGCGATGCTGGCCATCAATGCGCAGTATCGCCTCCACCAGCTGGACGCAGGACTCGGCCGCAAAGATCTCGCCACCCACCGTGAGCGCCTCGATTCGGGCCGCAAGATTGACCGCGCTACCCACCACCCCATATTTGGCGCGACGCCGTGAACCGATCGTGCCCACCATCACATCGCCCGAGCAGATGCCGATTCCCATCGCCAGTTCGGGAAGGTCCTGCTGGCGGTTGATGCGATTCACCCGCTCCATCGCCAGCTGCATCTCGATGGCACAGGCGATCGCGGCTTCGGCATGATCGGGACGAGGCTGGGGGGCACCAAACAACACCAGCAGGGCATCGCCCATCACCTCGTCAATCGTCCCGCCAAAACGCTCTACCACCTCAGACATCACCTCCAGATAGTTGTTGAGCAACCGCACCACATCTGCCGGCGCATGGGCAGCGGTGATCAGGCTGAAGCCACGCAGATCGCTGATCAGCACGCTGACATGACGCAGCTCCTGCTGCGGTGCCTGGGGATGGCCGGTGGCAAACAGGGCCTCGGCCACATTGCGGGAGAGGAAGCGAGCGAAGAGGTTTTGCGCCTGGCGGTTCTGGTGTTCCAACTGCAGACCCCGGAGCTGCTGATTACTGCCCCGGCGCAACCAGCCCGCGGCGGCGATCAGCGCAAACGCCATCAGGGGCAACGCCCCATCCACCCAGACCCCCGCGGCCAGCGCCACCGCCACCGCCACCACGCCAAGCGGCAGCAACAACGCCGCCAGCAGAAAGCCGCGCCGCAGGCTTGCGACTCCCTCGCCCACCAACCCCCCCGCAACAACGCCGACCAGCAGGAGGACGGCATTGACGTGGCTGGCGGCGGCCTGAATCCCCTGGCCGCGGCCAGCGTGATCGGCCAACAGAGCGGCGAGGCGGTGGGCGTGGATCTCCACCCCGGGCATTTGGTAGTGGCGTTGCCCTGGGCGCCAGGGCCTGAAGGGAACGGCGAAGGTGTCCTTGCTGGAGGGTGCCACCACACCGATCAAGACGATGCTGGAGCGCAGCTGCCGGATCGTCGCCTCAGGCAGCGGATCACGGAGCAGGGAGCGTAACGACCAGGTGGGGAAGCTGCCCGGCTGATGGAAGGGCAGCATGCGCTGGCGATAGGCCGGCGCGCTCACGCCCGAGTCGGACAGATAGCCGCCCGCACCGACCGTGAGGCTCGCCACCGCAGCGCCGAGCCCGGGGTGCGACGGCTCCTTGCGGTCGCTGGCGACCTGAAGCAGCCGCATCGGCAGGGAGATGGAGGGTGCCTGCGCTCCCTGGCTGGCCTGGAGGACGTCGCGGCGCAGAACGCCGTCCTGGGGATCGGTGTAAAGATCGGCGTTCGCCTGCCGATCAGGCGGGGTGCCGGGGATGGCCGTCCTGCCGTCGAGCTCAAAGTAGATGGACACCAGGCGGGGATTGGTGGCCGCCAGCCGGCGAAGCCACCGCCAGCCGGAACCAACCGGCTGGGCACAGAACATGTCAAGCCCAATAGCCCGGACACCGAGGCGATCCAGCCGCTCCACCGTCTCGGCGAGCAGGGCATCGGGAACCAGGGGGCCGTGGAGGGCCAGATCCTGCTCATCGATGCCGATGATCCGCACGGGGGTGGCGGCACCAGAGGGGAGGGGCCGCAGCTGCAGCGCCTGGTCGTAGGCGAAGAGGTTGAGCCGCTCCGTGAGGCCGCTCTGACGCGCGATCCCCAGCAGGACCGCCGCGGCCGCCACCGGCAGGAGCTGGATCACCAGGGCAACCGGCGCGGGAAACGAACGGGGAGAGAAGCGACCCACTAGAAGCGATAGGTCAGTTTGGTGTAGACGCCGCTCCCCAGGATCCACTGGTCCCAGAAGGGGCGCGTTTCGGTCTGAAACTGCTTCACCCAGCCCAACTCCACCACACCATGGCGCCCTTGGCTCCACCGCAGAAGCAGGCCGCCGGCGCCGATGGAATCGCTCAAGGTGGCCCCGGGCACGTCAGACCAGACGTTGCCGGCCCCAAGGAAGGGAACAAGGTGCAGAGACTGGCTCTTGCCGCTCCAGACAAGCCCAGCCAGCTCCGCCGAGGCGAGCACGCCACTGTCGCCACTGATCACCTGTCCGGGGAGACCGCGCAGGCCGTTGTCGCTGCCAAGGCTGAAGCCCATCGGATTGGTGAGCGGCCGCAGGGCGGCCTGGCCGGCGAGGCGCAGTTGAAGCAGCCAGCGTGGGGCCGCAAACCAGGACAGGGACACCTGGGAACCAATGGCGCGGGCCGCGCTCACGTTGATTCCCAAGTACTCCAGCTCTTGCCGCTGCGACTCCGGCGTTACCCCGGCGAGGGCTTGCAGCCCGTAGAGGCTTCCCTCCAGGGTGAAGGTCGGTCGAAAGATCTCAAGACCGACACCCAGGCGGGCATAGCTGCTGCGCACCCAAGCATCCTCACCACCACCGGCGAGCACGGCGACTCGGTCGCCAGCGAGAAATGCATCATTGCGATTCACACTGATGCCCGCAAAGGCATAGAGACGATGGCCCAAGTCCTCGTGCAGGGCAACGTCGAACTGACCGTAGAGCTGCTGCTGACGGAACGAGAGATCGTGAAACGGCGGATCGGCTTCGACCAGAGTGCGACGGCTCACGCCACCAGCAACAGACAAGGAGAGCTGATCACTGAGAGGCAGGCTGTAGCTCAGGGAGGCGCTGCTGTAGCCGAGTTCGGGCCCAGAATCACTGTTGAGTTCAGCGAAGAGCAGCAAGGTGTCGCCGTCGATGGTGAGGTCTTGCTGGACGAGGGTGCCAACGCCGCGAAACTGACCGCTCCCGGCGTTGCCGTCGTTGCGGAGGGAGAGCTCCCCACGCAGGGCTCGGTTGCTGGGATCCACCGTGATCAACAGCACAGCCCGGGTGGAATCGCGCCCCACGCGATTGAGGCTGGAGCGCAGGCGCCCCACACCTGGCAGCCGCTGCAGCTGACCGAGACTGGCGGTCAGGCTGGGCAGATGCAGAACATCGCCCTGGAGGGGCTGGATGAGCCGGTTGACACGCCGCTGCAATCTCGGGCTGGAGCTGATGACATCGATCCTCTCGATCCGGCCCGGCTCAACCACGAGCAGCCCGGGGGCTGGATCCTGGCGCGGCAGCACGCGGGTATTGATATAACCATCGCGGAACAATCGCGCCAGCAGAGCAGCGGCACAGGCGGGGAGTCTCTCCGCTGGTGCGGGGATGGATCGACAGGGGGTGAGGATCTCCTCCAGAACAGCAGCCCGATAGGGCAAAAACCCCTGCACAGTGGGGGCCGGCGCGACGGGAGAGCCCGGGGCCGGCACGAGCGGAGCGGGGGGTTGGAGCTCCGGTTCCAGCGCTGGTGGTGGCGGCTGCGACCTGGGCTTGGCATCCCGCAGCTCCGCGGGGGAAGCACTGGGCAAGCGCACCGGACCGGGCTGCAGCGGTGGGGCGGTGAGCTCAGCAAGAAGGAGCATGGAGGGCTATCGAAAAACAATCACCAGGGGCTGCCGGTCAGCACCATCCCAGCCCAGAAATGAGGATGCTGCAAACCTTCTGCCAGCCGACGGCGCTCCTCCAGGCTGTCAATAGCGATCAGTTTAGAGTCACCAACCTCACGGACACGCGGTCCAACCAGGGCATCGCCGACCAAGCGAACCGAGCCATTGCGAAAGGCTCTGGCCGTGGCCTGCAGGGCCTGATCCTTGCCCAGCCCACTGCGCAGATAGCGATAGTACTGAATAAAGAATGCTGCGCTCACCGCATCCTCCACCTCCCATAACGTTCCGATGGCGCTTCGGGCTCCAGCCTGGAGCGCCATCCCCACGAAACCAAGCTCGCTTCGCTCGTCTCCCAAGGCCGTATGGCAGGCGCTGAGGGTGATCAGATCCAACGGTCGTTGAGGCGAACGGACCCGCAGGCTCTCGCGAAGAGCCTTCAGACTCATGTTTTCCCGCGGGGTGAAAAGCACAGCCGCCTCATCTTGACCAGGATGGAATTCGGCATGGGTGGCGATGTGCAACTGCCGGAATCGCTCCTGCACCGCCTGTCGCCGCAGCGCATCGACGGTGAACGCCTCATCGAGAAGC
>JBILEP010000062.1:0-8792 GCA_044352045.1 Cyanobium sp.
GGTGCGGGGATCGCGGATGTCGCCGCCCCTACCGATGCCGGGCTCGGCCCAGGTGGAGGGCAGGAACTGCATCGGGCCGTGGGCGTCGGCGACGGAGACCCCGTCGATGCGACCCATGCCGCTCTCCACCAGGTTGATGGCGGCCAGCACCTGCCAGGGGATGCCGCTGGCGGCGGCCGCTTCGTGGTAGTACCGCAGCAGGTTTTCGGCCGGTTCCGGCCGGATGATCCGCCAGGCGGGCACGTTGGCCGGCCGGGGCGGACGGTGCATGGCGAGAAAGGCGCGCCGGGCCCGCAGATGCCGATCGAAGACCGGCCACCATCGCTTTGGCAACTGGGCGCGCACCTGCTCCGCCAGCGGGTTGCGGTGGGCGAGCACCCGGTAGATCACCTGCTGCTGGTGACCCAGGGCCGGCAGCTCCGCCTCCGGGGTGGCGGGGTCGCGGAGGGCCTGCTCGACCCGGGCCAGCAGCGCCGCCAGGGTGGTGGGATCGGCGGGCAGCAGGGGGTAGTGACGACCGTCGGCGCGGGGAAGGCTGAGGTCGGTGGGCAGCGCCACGGACGGCCGGGGCGAGCCGCTGGCGACGGCGGCGCCCGTGGCCTGGCCACCGGCCCCATCGCTTGGTGGGACCGGCAGCACCGCGCCGCAGCCCATCAGCAGGGCGGTGAGGGCGAGCAGGGACGGGCGACGGCCGGCCATCACCACCGCGGCGCGCCCGGCTCGTCCCGCAGCTCCTCCTCCGACCAGGAACCGACCCCGCCAAACCGTTGGCGCAGCAGACCCAGCAGGCCGCCGCTGTGGGCGCGGAGTTCCTGCTCGCCGGCCCATTCGCAGGCCTTCAGCTCGTCCTCGCTGAGGCCCAGGCCGTCCACCAGGCGGCGGTAGGCCTGTTTCTCCTGGGGATTGATCGCTTGGACATCGCCGGGGGCGCGGCCCACTCGCACCATCATGTAAGCGAGCTTGACGGCCAGCTGCCGGTCCTCGGGGCTCTGCAGGGCCTGGGGAAGGGTGTCCAGCAGCTCGAGGGAGGCGGCTCGCGAGGCGATCACCTCCACCGCGGCGGGGGATGGCCCGGCCCCGTCCGGCGGTGAGAGGTAGCGCGCCACCAGGCGGCCCAGCAGGCGGCGTTCGTCGTCGCTGAAGTCGCCGTCGCACCACGCCACGGCGCAGACGATGCGCAGCAGGTCACGTTCGCTGGCGCCGGCCTCCGGCTCGGGCCCGCGGTCTCCTGGAAGGGGGGCGTCGGGGTCGAGCATCGCGGCTTCGCACGTTCAGGCTGGTTCATTCTGGGGGAGCGGCACGGCCTGCTCAGGCGCTGCGCAACAGCTCCAGGGCCCCCTGGTGATGGAGATCGGCCAGGTCGTCGTAGCCGCCGATCGGTTGGCCGTCGATGAAGATCTGGGGAAAGCTGGAGCGGCCGCTGCGTTCGGCGATCGCCTGCCGCTGCTCGGGGCTCTCGACGCTCTCGATCCGATGGGGGATGCCGAGGGTGCGGAGCATGCGCAGCGCCCGGGCCGAGAAGGGACAGCCAGGCAGGACGGCGATCTCCAGGCGCGGCTCCGCGGCGATCGTGTGGGTGGTGGTGGCGCCGGCAGCGGCGGCCACAGCGCTGGGTAGGGAGGCCTCCAGCAGACCCACCAGCAGATCGGCGCCGCTCTTCACCAGGGTGCCGGGCTCCAGGTGTCCTCCCCACACCTGGCAATCGCCGTCGGAGAGGCTCAGGTGGAGGTGCACGCCGGCCGGGGCGATGGTGCCCTGCAGGGTGATGATCTCCAGGTCGCCCTCCAGCACGCTGGGTCCGCCCTGGCCGGGGCACTGGAAGGCCGCCCGGGAGAGGTTGCCGACGACCCCGAGCACGAAGCCGGCGCTGCCCTGGTCGGCCGCCAGCCGCTCCAGGCTGACCCGCAGGTCACTGCCGGCCTGAAGATGGATCGGCACGACGCGCATGACCGGCTTCCTCCGTATCGGAGGCTCACCCTACGGGGCGACATCCCATCCCCAGAGCGGTTGGCCTTCCCAAGCCGGGTCGTCGCGGGCGAGGCGAGCCTTGAGCTGGTCGAGTTCTTGGCGCAGCTCCAGCAGTTCGCGGCGCGCCTCGGCGGCTTCGGGGCCGTCGCCCCCCTGGGGCTCCTGGTCTTCGGGATCGCCGCGCAGGTTGTCGGCCAGCAGCAGGGACATGCCGATGGCGAAGGGGATCATCCGCAGCCCGAAGCCGCTCACGCTAGCGATGGCGGTGCGGTGGGCCCCACCAGCACCCGGGAGCCGCGCTCGCCGGCGAGCACCTCGATGCCCTGGCGGATGCGCTCCCGCAGGGCGCCCACGTGGCTGATGATCCCCACCATGCGGCCGCCCTGGCGCAGCCGGTCGAGCTCGTCCATCGCCAGCTGCAGGTTGTCGGGATCGAGGGTGCCGAAGCCCTCGTCGATGAACAGGGTTTCCAGGGCGACGCCGCCGCTGTGGGCCTGCACGGTGTCGGCCACCCCGAGGGCCAGGGCCAGGGAGGCCTGGAACGTCTCGCCGCCGGAGAGGCTCGACACCTCCCGCTCCTCGCCGGTGTAGGCATCGAGCACCCGCAACCCCAGGCCCGCCTTCACCCCCCGGCGACCCTCCACATCGCTGAGGCGCAGCTGGTAGCGGCCGGCGGTCATCAGCTCCAGCCGCAGGTTGGCAAAGCGGCAGATCTCCTCCAGGTAGGCGGAGAGCACCCAGCGCTGCAGGGAGATGTGGGGATGGCTGCGGCCCTGGCAGCGGTCGGCCACGCCGCCCACCAGCTCCTGTCGCTCGCGTCGCCGAAGCAGCTCCAGGGAGGCGGCGCTGTGCCGATCCAGCAGGCGCCCCAGCTCCTGGCGGGTCGCCTCGGCGCGGGTGCGCTGCTCCAGAGCCCGGGTGCGCGCCCCATCCGCCGCCACTTGCCGGTCGGCCGCGGCGGCGGTGTCAGGACGGAGCTCGGGCAGGTCCTGCAGCTCCGCTGCCGCGAGCAGGGCCGCCAGGCCCGTTCCCTCCTGTTCGAACAGGTGGATCGCCTCTTGCCACCGCTGCCGGATCCCGTCCTCCTGGAGGGCGGAGCGGGCGAGATCGGCATCGGCGAAGCCCGCGCTCGCCAGATCCTCCCCGAGCCGACGCGCCGCCTCCCGGGCCCGGCTTTCGGCCTGGCCCGCCTCCTCCGCCAGGCCCGCCAACGCCTCCAGCGCTTCCTCCAGGGGCGGCAGGCTGGCGAGCACGGAAGCCGGCTCCACGCCGGGCCCGAGTGCCGCCGCCACCCTGGCGGCAAGCTCCGCGGCCCGCCGCTGGCTGTCCTCGGCCTGCTGCCGCTGGCGCGTTGCCATGTCCCGCAGCTCCTGCAGCCGGCGCTCATAGCGCTGGGCCTGGACGTCCAGCTCGGCCAGATGGCGCTCCAGCTTGGGCACCTCCCCGGCCTCCGCTTCGGCCTGGGCCAGGGTGAGCGCGGCGGCTGCGCTGGTGGCGCGGACGGCCGCGGGATCGGCAGCGTCGGCGCCGATCCGCCGCTCCAGGGCCGCCCGTTCCGCCTGCCGCCGAGCCGACTCGCCGCCCAGGCGGCGCGCCCTCTCCTCGGCGGTGGCCTGCTCCCCCTCGGCGGCGGCGATCTGCTCATCGGCCACCGGATCGGCGCCCGGCAGGGCAGGCTGGGGATGGTGGGCGGAGCCGCAGACGGGGCAGGGCTGCCCCGGCCGCAGGTCGGCGGCGAGCCGGGCCGCCATCCCCGCCAGCTGCCGCTCTCGCAAATCGAGCAGCGCCGCACGGGCGCCGTTCGCGGTCCGCTCGGCGGCGTTGGCCGCGGCTTGGGCCTGCTGCTCCAGGCCGCGGCAGATCTCGAGCTGCTCAAGGGTCTCCAGCCGCTCGCGGGCCTCGGCGGCGGCGCGCGCCAGACCGTCGAGGCGGTCGGCGGCGCTGCGGGCCGCCGCCAGCCGCGCCTCAGCGCCCTGCCGTTCGACCACCTGCTGGGCCAGCAGTTGCTCCCCCTTCTCCAGCCGCCGCCCCGCCTCCTCCACCTCGGCCGCGGCGGCGGCGGCGGCCTTGCGCAGGCCCGCGGCCTCGGCGGCGACGCGCTCCAAAGCCTCCAGCTCCACCCGCCGGGCCGCCAGGGTCCGGGCGACCCGGGCCAGCGGGCCGGGGGGCGGCAGCTGCAGAAGGTTGAGGGCCACCAGGGTGTCGGGCAGGGCCGCCGCACGCTCGCGGGCGCGCTCGGCGGTCCGCAGCCCCGCCTCGATCCGCTGGCGCAGCTGAGCGAATCCCCCGCGGGCCTCGGCATCGGCCCGCAGGCTGCCCCGCAGACCCTCGGCCCGCTCCGCCAGGGCCAGGGCGAGGCGCTGCTCCTCGATCGCCGCTGCCTGTCGCTGGCGCTCGGCGGCCCGTTGGCGCGCCTCCGAGCGGCGATCCCAGCGTTCCGCGAGCACCTCGGTCTGCTGCTGGAGAAGGCGGCTGCGCTCCAGCTCCGCCGAGGCGGCGGCGAGGGCGGCGTCGCCAGCCGCCGCCACGGCCTCCAGGCGCCCCAGCAGGGCGGGCAGATCGGGCGGCTCCGGCGCTGCCGATTCGGCGGTGGCCTCCAGGCTCGGGGGGGGCTCCAGCCAGGGGGCGGCGAGGTGGGCGGCCTGCTCCTGGATCCCCTCCAGCTGCCGCTGGCCATCGAAGACAGCCCCGCGGGCCTCCCGCGCCTGCTCCTCCAGCCAGAGGGCGGCCTGCTCGTAGAGCGCGGTGTCAAAGAGGGTTTTCAACAGCGCTTCCCGCTCTTCGGAGCGGGCCCGCAGCACTTCGGCGAAGCGGCCCTGGGGCAGCAGGATCACCTGGCGGAAGCGGGCGACATCGAGCCCGACCAGCCGCTCGATTTCCCGCTCCACCTCCGCCGGTGCCCGCGCCACCGGCTCGCTCTGCCCGCTGCGCAGCCGCTCCAGGGTGGCCTTCGCCCCGCGGCTGGTGGTGCCGCTGCCGCGCTGCTTGGGCAGGGTGCAGGCGGGGGAGCGCTCCACCCGCCAGCGCTCCCCCGCGGCCGAAAATTCCAGCGTCACCCGCGGCACCGCCGTGGCCGGCGCGTGGTCGGAGCGCAAGCCCTTGACGCTCCGCTCGCCGCTGACCTCGCCGTAGAGGGCGAAGCAGAGGGCATCGAGCAGGTAGGTCTTGCCGGCGCCGGTGGGTCCATGGATCAGGAACAGGCCGTCGCGCGCCAGCTCGTCGAAGCCGATCTCCACCGGTTCGGCGTAGGGCCCGAAGGCCTCGATCGCCAGCCGGTGTGGCCTCACCGTTCCCCGCCGGTCCGGGCGGCCTCCAGGGCCTGGCCCAGCAGGGCGGCCTCCGCCGGCGCCGGATCGCGGCCCTGCTGTTCGGCGAAGAAAGCGAGGCTGCGCTGCAGGGGGGTGAGGGTCGCGGCGATCCGGGCCGCCCGCGCCTCGCCGCCGCCGTCGGGTCGCTCGGGGGGAAGATGCCGCAGCTCGGCGATGTGGGGGAAGCGGGGGCGCAGCCGGGCCATCGCCTGCAGCGGCAGGTTTTCGTCAGTCAGTCGCACCCGTAGGCGGGCCGGGCGGGCCTCCTCCAGGGCGGGATCCCGCAGCAGCTCCTCCAGCAGGCCCTCGATGGTCCGCAGGGGCCGCCCCACCCCGAGGGGCACCCGCTCCACCGCCAGCGAGCCGTCGTCGGCGATCTCCACCAGCCGCACCGACTTGACATGCCGTTCCTCTGAGAAGGAGTAAGGGAGGGGGGTGCCGGAGTAGGCCAGCCGCGGGCCATCGAGATCCTGGGAGCCGTGCAGATGGCCGAGGGCCACATAGTCGAAGCCGGCGAAGGCGGCCACGCTCACCCGCTCGACGTTGCCCACCGAGAGTTCCCGCTCCGATTCGGAGCTGGCCCCGCCGGCGACGAAGGTGTGGGCCACGAGCACGGCGCGGCTGGCGGGCCGCCGGGCCCGGTCGGCCTGGATGCGGGCCAGGGCCAGGCGGGTTACCTCCTCGTGGCCGAGGCGCGGCGGCGGCGGATCGCCAGGGGCGTGGGGCGGCAGCAGGGCCGGGGCGTCGAGGCTGGGCTCCAGAAAGGGAAGCGGGTAGATCGCCACCGTCCCGCCGCCGCGCCTGGGGGTCACCAGCACGGGCTCATCGCAGCGGTGCACCTCGCCGCGGATCGTCACCCCGAGGGAGGCCAGCAGGGCGTCGTAAACCGACACCCGCACATTGGAATCGTGGTTGCCGGCGATCGCCACCACCGCCGTGCCCGCCTCGCTCAGGCGCCGCACCGTGGCGTCGAACAGGCGCACCGCCTCGGCGGGGGGGATCGCCCGGTCGTAGAGGTCGCCGGCGATCACCACCACATCCACCTCCCCGTCCCGGGCGATCGCCGCGATCCGCTCCAAGGCCGCGGCCTGCTCCTCCAGCAGCGATTCGCCGTGAAAGGAGCGGCCCAGGTGCCAGTCGGAGGTGTGCAGCAGCCTCATCCCGGGTCGTCGAGCAGCTGGATGCGGTAGAGCACGTCCTCGAGGGCGTCGGCGGCCTGGAGGCCCGCCCAGCGGGGCGGATCCTCGGCACTGCAGCAGCTGGGCACCGGTGCCAGCACGGTCCAGGGGCGGGCGTGGCAGAACTGCACCACGCTCAGGCGCTCCTGGGCGCCTCCTTCGGGGGCCACCACCCGGTGCCACCCGGCCGGGATGCGGCCGTTGCTGAGCCGCTCCAGCATCAGGCCGGTGTTGAGGATCACCCGCCCCGGCGGCGGCTGCGCCTCCACCCAGGCGCCGTTCACCTCCACCTGCAGCCCGGGGGCGGTGGCCCGGGGCAGGGCGGTGATCAGGTTGATGTCGGCGTGGGCGGCGGCCCAGAGGTGGCCGCCGGGGGGGGCTTCGGCCATGGGGGGATAGCGGATCGCCCGGCTGAGGGTGGGGGCCTCCTGGGTGATCTCATCAAAGAAGCTTTCGGCGCAGCCCATGCCGAGGGCGATCACCCGCAGGAAACGGCGCTGCAGCTCCGCCAGCTCGCGGTGAAAACGCTGCAGCACCGGGCCAATTCCAGGCACCGCCGCCTCGGGCAGCAGCGGCTCGGGATAGAGCATCGGGTAGCGGCGCCGCAGAGGATGGGCCGGCGGCAGGGGCGCCCCCCAATTGAGCATCTCCTTCCAATCGGCATGGGTGTTGCCGGCGGCTGTTTCCACCAGCAGACCGGTGTAGCCCGTCTGGCCGCTGCTGCCGGGGGCGCGGAAGCGGGCCTTCTCCTCCACCCCGAGACGGAAGAAGCTTTCCAGGTGGGCGTAGGCCTCATCGAGCAGGGCCTCGCTGAGATCGCTGCGGGCGTAGACGAAGCCGGTGGCCAGGCTGCGGCGCACGCCGTCCACCACCGCGGCCCGCTGGGCCTCACCGCCCCGCTCGAAGGCCAGCAGGTCGACATCGAGAATCCCTTCAGCGCCAGGGCCTGGCCGGGGGCGGGCGGGGGGAGTGGCGCCTGGGGACTCCATGGGGACGTGCGGGGAACCGGCGGCTGGAAGCCAGCGTTGCATGAGCAGTACGGCCGTACTAGCATCGTACGCACGTACCAGTGCCTGTCGTGTCCGTCGCCGCACGCCCGCTCGCCCACGTCGAGATCAATCCCGCCGACATCGATCCCGCCGTGGAGCCCCTGCGCCGCGCCAACCCCCATCGCTACCGCGACGTCCGGCCCGGCCATCTGGCCGTGGTGGCCGGCAGCGGCCGACCCTGGTTCATCGGCCGCGTCTGTGACGTCACCCCCCGCCCCTGGAGCCGCACCCCCTCCTTCGTGCAGGTGATCAATGTCGACAGCGGCGACATGGAGCGGATTCCGGCCCCCTGGATTGTCGCCCTGATGAGCGACCGCAACCTGACCTGAACCCTGCCGCTGAGCCGGCGCCGGCTCAGGGCCGCGCCGTTGCGGCGGACGCCTCCCGCAGGCGAGGCAGGTCTTCGCAATAGGGGGGCCGGTCCATCTCCGCCGGCGATTCCACCCGCTTGCCGTGGCGCCGCTGCACCGCCTGCAGCCCCTGGGTGATCCCGCACTGGGCCGCCACCCAGCGCAGCAGCGGTTCACGCCCACGGGGTGGCGGGCCCAGGGCCTCCGACTTCCGCAGCAGCACCCCCAGCTCATTCGCCCAGAGCGAGAGGGTCACCGGATCATCGGGCGGGCGTCGTCCGCGGGTGAGGGCCGCCTGGTCCCAGGCACTGCGCCGGTCGGGCAGGAACAGCGCCACCAGGGTGAGGGCGATCACACCGCCGCCGAGGGACAGCCAGAGGCGGCGGCGGCGCCATGGTGGCGGCTTGGGCGCAGATGGCGAAGGGGAGCCCAGAGGGATCACCAGCGGCTGCCCGCCTGCCTAGCGCCGGCCGAGCGCCCCCGGCAAGCCAGGGCATCCCGACAGCCGGAGGAGGGAGGATGACGACCTTCGGAGCCCCGCGGTGCTGCGGTTCTCGGTCGAGTTGCTGCCCTGCCTGCTGCTCGGCCTCGGCCTGGTGCACTGGGGCGTGCCGATCTCGATGGTGGGCCTGCTGCTGATCGGCGAGGCGGCGGAGGCCCGGGGGCGGCGGGGGGAGGCGGCTCCAGCGGCGGCCCTGGTGCTCTGGAGCACCCTGGCGGCCCTGGTTACGGTTCCGCTGTGGGGGCTGCTGCTGGCGAGGCTTCCCCCCGGCTGAGGCGGCGCAGGGTCTCCCGTGGACGCTCCCCGAACAAGGCGCGGTAATCGCGGGCGAAGTGGCCGGCGTTGTGGAAGCCCCACTGGCCGGCCAGATCCTGAACGCGCACGCTGCCGTTCTCCTCGCGCAACAGCTGGGCGTGCACCCCGTGCAGACGGCGGAG
>JBILEP010000064.1:0-8735 GCA_044352045.1 Cyanobium sp.
GCACCCCCTTTCTGGCCAACGACAACATCTCCGCCCACATCGGCGACGGTGAACTCGAGCTGTTGCAGGAGGAGGTGACGGAACGGGTGCGCGACCTGCTGCGCAGCCTGGTGATCGACATTGACAACGACCACAACACCGCGGAGACGGCGGAGCGGGTGGCGAGGATGTATCTGCAGGAGGTGTTCAAGGGTCGCTATCTCGCCCAGCCCAAGATCGCCAGTTTCCCCAACGTCAAGAAGCTCGACGAGATCTACACCGTCGGCCCGATCACCGTGCGCTCCGCCTGCTCGCACCACCTGGTGCCGATCCTGGGCAGTTGCTGGATCGGCATCAAGCCGGGCGAGCGGGTGATCGGCCTCTCGAAATTCACCCGCGTGGCCGACTGGGTGTTCTCCCGCCCCCACATCCAGGAGGAGGCGGTGATGATCCTGGCCGATGAGATCGAGCGCCTCTGCCAACCCCAGGGCCTGGCGATCCTGGTGAAGGCCAAGCACTACTGCATGAAGTGGCGCGGCGTGAAAGAACCCCAGACCAGCATGGTCAATTCGGTAGTGCGCGGCGATTTCCGCATCGATCCCAGCCTCAAGCAGGAGTTCTTTGAGCTGGTGAAGCAGCAGGAATCCCTGCTCGATCGCTGAGCGTCGCCAAGGGGGCTCACGGGGCCGCCGCCGCCGCTTTCACCGGCCCCAGGGGCGCGGAGGCGCTGCGTTGGCTGCCGCCATCGCTGGGCACCGCCACCACCACCATCACCTGGTACGCCACGTCGCCAGGGCGCAGGGTGTAGCTGGGCCCTGATGCGCCGGCGATCAGCTCCCAGGCCATCCGCCCCGGTGGGCGGCGGTACCAGTGGTAAGCGGTAGCCGGCAGGCCCGCCACGGCATCGGCGTCCAGGCTGGCCTGCAGCAGCTTCCCCTCCCGGGCCTCGCCCCGCAGCACCAGCTGGCGCAGCCCGGCGATGCCCTGCTCCACCGCCCCCTCCAGGGCCTGATCGCGGTTGATCTGGCCCTCGAGGATGCGGATCTGCTGCTGGGGGTTGGCGGTCAGGCCGGGCACGCACTGCAGTGTTCCCTCCACCAGCTGGCAGCCCACCAAATCCTGGCTGCGGCCAGCCGGCGGGACGGCCAGGGGGATCGCCAGGGCCAGCAGCAGGGCCAGGGCGCGGGGCCGCGCGGGGGAGGCAGGGAAGCGGGGCACGACGCGGTCTCTTCAGGGGCCTTCCGATCCTGACCCCTCGCCGCTGCCCGCCAGCGACGCGCCCCGCACCGCTGCGACCAGGGCGGCGACTCGGGCCAGGTTCTTCAGCCCCGGGGCATCCTCCACGCCGCTGGAGGCATCCAGACCGGTGGGCCGCAGCTGGCGAAGCAGCCCCGGCGCCCGCTCCGGCGTCACCCCACCGGCGAGCCACCAGGGCAGGGGCGGGCTGAACTCCACCAGCCACTCCGGCGAGATCGGCTGGCCCGTGCCCCCCAGCCGGTCGGGCAGCCAGGCGTCGAGCAGCAGGGCGTCCACCACTCCGCTCCAGGCATGGCAGGCCTCCAGCTGGTCGGGATGGCGGATCCTCAGCGCCTTCCAGAGGGGCAGGCCGAAGCGTTGGCGCAAGGCGAGGCAGAGCTCCGGGCTCTCGTCGCCATGGAGCTGGATCACGTTGTGGCCCCGCTCCGGCTCCAGTGCCGCCAGGTCGTCCGGGCCTGGGTTAGCCACCACCAGCACCCGCCGACACGGGGGCCGTACCTGGCGCACCGCCTCGAACAGGGCCGGTCGCAGGGCGGGCTCCAGGTGCCGCGGTGAGCCGCCCACGGCGATCACGCCGATCGCGTCCACCCCCAGCTCGGCGACCGCCCGAGCCTGGTGGGGCTGACGCAAACCACAGATCTTGAGCAGGGTCACGGCGGCAGCGCGGCGGGCGGGTTGGGGAGTTCTTCCTAAGATTGGACATCCCGGGTTCGACCTGGGCTCCGCTCAACCCTGGAAATCGTGCCTGAAGGCTGGCAGCTGCTGAAAATCCGGGGCATTCCCGTGCGCATCCATCCCAGCTGGTTCGTCATCCTGGCGTTGGTCACCCTGGCCCTGGAGCGTTCCTACCGGACCCAGCTGGCGGACAGCCTGGGGAGTCTTCCCGTGTGGCCGATCGCCCTGGCCACCGCCGTGCTCCTGTTCGTTTCAGTGCTGCTGCACGAACTGGGCCATTCCCTGGTGGCCCTCGCCCAGGGAGTGAAGGTACGCAGCATCACCCTCTTCCTGCTGGGGGGCGTGGCCAGCGTCGAGCGGGAATGCGCCACCGCCCGCGGCGCCCTGCTGGTGGCGGCCGCCGGCCCGGCCGTGAGCCTGCTCCTGGGGGCGGCCCTCTGGCAGGGCCGTCATGGTGCCAGCCATCTCTCGCCGGTGCTCGGTCAGATGGTCCTGGATCTCTCGGTGCTCAACCTCAGCCTGGGATTGTTCAACCTTCTGCCCGGCCTACCCCTCGACGGCGGGCTGATCGTCAAGGCCCTGGTGTGGCAGGTCACCGGCAGCCAGCGGCGGGGCATCGAGGTGGCCAACGCCAGTGGCCGTTTCCTCTCCTGGATGGCGATCGGCCTGGGCAGCTATTGGCTGATCCAGGGCGCCAACTTCGGCGGCGCCTGGCTGATGTTGCTGGGCTGGTTCGGCCTCGGGGCGGCCCGCAGTCAGCAGCAGCTGCTGCAGGTGCAGCGGGCCCTGCGCGATCTGCGGGTCAAGGAGGTGGCCCGGCGTCGCTTCCGGGTGCTGGAGAGCTCTGCCACCTTGCGACAGTTGAGCGAGATGCGCCTGCGGGAATTCATCAGCCAGGAGCCCAAGGCCGCCGGCGGCGGCGGCTCCGCGCCGCTGGCGGCCACCCCGGCCAGCGGCGGCTCCGACCTTCCCGACTGGCTCCTGGTCTGCGATGGCGGACGCTGGAAAGGGGTGATCGACGACCGTCCCCTGCAGGAGCTGCCGGTGCAGCGTTGGGACCGGGAGCGCATCGGCGACCATGTGCGGCCCCTGGAGAGCCTGGCCTCGATCGCCGAGACAGCCCCCCTCTGGCAGGCGGCCCTGCGCTTTGAGGAGAGCGAGGTGCCTCGCTTGCTGGTGCTCAGCCCCGCCGGCCTGCCCTGCGGCACCCTGGAGAAGGGGGAGCTGGCGGAAGCCGTGCTGCAGCGCCTCGGCCTGCGGCTTCCCCCGGAGCTGCTGGCCCTGGCGCGCCGCCAGGGGGCTTATCCCCTAGGCCTCAACCTGGCTCAGGTGGCCCGGGGCATGGTGGCCGCCGGTGAGGTGTCCCCACTCCCTTCACCCGCCTCCAGCGGCAGCCGGTAACGCTCCAGCCGCAGGGCGATCGCCTCTCGCTCATTGGCCGCCAGGGGCTGGTCCGCGAGGCCCCCGTGGGCCAGGCAGGGCCAGTGTCGCTCAGCCGAGCGTCGCAGGTGCCCGACCAGCGCCTCCCCCTCCAGGGGCAGGGCCGGCAGGACGGGCGGCGGATTGTGAAACAGCTCCTGCCAGATCTGATGGGGTGGTTGCAGCAGGATCGCGCCGTGCTGCAGCAGGCCGCCGCCGCGCCAGAGCTGTGCGCTGCCGATGCGCTTGGCGCCGTTCCCATGCACCAGATCGGCGGCGGTGCTGGTGGCGAAGCAACTGCTGCGCTCCGCGCTGGCGGCCTGGCGGCCGAAGCTGAGGGGCAGGCCCAGCTCGGCAAAGGCGGCCTGCAGCCAGCCGCAGGCCTGCTGGTAGGCCTCGGCGCGCCGCTGGGGGGCCTGGGGCCAGACCAGGGCATAGGTGAGTTCGCCGGCGTGGAGCACAGCCCGGCCGCCGCTGGGGCGGCGCACAAGATCAAGCCCGCCCTCCCGCAGGATCGGCAGCCAGTGGGCCGGCAGCTGGCGCTGGTGAAAGCCGATCGACAGGGTGGGCCGCCGCCAGCTGTAGAACCGCAGCATCGCCCCGGCCGTGGCCGGGCTGCTGATGGCCTGATCCAGCAGCCACTCATCGATCGCCATCTGCCAGCCCCCCTCCAGGCGCAGAGGCGGAATCCAGCGTGCCGGGGGGCTCACGGCAGAACGACGGTCTCGCCGGGGGCGCCAGCGGGGGGCAGCGGGTTCCAGAAGCCGGGGTCGAGTTCGTAGCCCAGCACCGCCGCCATCTGGCCCAGACCTGCCCGGCCGTTGAGCCCAGCCTGGCGCAGCCAGTCGTCGAGCAGGAAGAGGCGATGGGTGAGCCAGAGCTCCAGGCTCTCGGGCGCGAAGCGGATCCCCTCCGTGCGGCTGAAGCCGTGGGGCAGGAGCATCGCCACGTGGCGGCTGAGCTGGCCACTGGAGCGCTCCAGCACCAGCGGCAACCAGGGATGGAGGGCATCAGCCCGCAGGCTCCAAAGGCGCAGTTCCGGGATCTCGGAGAGCTCCCGAGGATCGTCCGCCTCGCGGGGCCAGTCAAAGGCGATCTCCAGCCGGCCGGCGGTGGCCAGGAGAGCCGCAGGATCGAGGCGCGCCCAGGTTGTCAGTGGGTCGAGGCGAAGGCTGCGGATGGCGGGGGCATCCAGCGTCAGCCGGGGCTCCGGCGCAGCGGGGGGTGAGGGGGCGGCGGCCATCAAGAGCTGTGACAGGCGGGAGGCCAGGGGTGGACCGTAGCCGGGCGGGCACAAAGAATGGGACGCATCCTCGCTTCGCTCACCCGATGGCCACGACGATCAACCAGGCTGAGATCCTGATCGCCCTGGTGGTGGCGGCCCACGCGGGCGTGCTGGCGGTGCGTCTTTGCTTCAGCCTGTACAAGGCCTGAACCTGGCTCTTGGCAGCATGCCGGCGGGGTGGTAAAAGCGTGGGATACGCCACCAGCCTCCGGTGCGACCCTCCTTCCGCCCCCAGCCCAGCCCAGCCGCTACTGGCGGCAGCCCGGCCACGCCACCGGCCCTTGCCGTGTTCAGCACTGATGGCGAGTTGCTCTCCATCAGCCGCGAGCGCCAGGAGTTGGTCTGCAGCGTGATCGGCCTGGTCGTGAAACTCGGGCTCATTGCCGTGGCCGGTGTCAGTCTGCTGCGCCTGGCCGGGGCCTATCAGCAGCGGATGGAGCGTCAGGGGGAGATCACCGCGGTGCTTGAACTGGAAACCGCCAAGCTGGCCAAGGCCCGGGAGCGGTTCGACAGCCTGTTCCGCACCGAGGGTGAGCAGCGCCTGATTCGCGAGCAGAGCCAGTGGATCGCCCCGAACCGCATGCGCGTGGTCTGGCGGGAGGATTCCGCCTACGCGAGCATCACCGCCGAACCGGTGCGGGGTGAAGCCCGGCAGGCTCGTCCCTAGGGTGGGTCGCGTTTGACCTGATCGCTTTCCTGCCATGGTTTCCACAGCCGGCACCGTCCTGATCACCGGGGCCTCCTCCGGGGTGGGGCTGTTTGCCGCCAAGGCCCTGGTCGACCGTGGCTGGCATGTGGTGATGGCCTGCCGGGATACCGAGAAAGCCCGCCGTGCCCAGGCGGCCCTGGCGATTCCCAACGGGTCGGTGACACACCTGGCTGTGGATCTCGGGGATCTCGAGAGCGTGCGGCAGCTTGTGGAGAGCTTCCATGCCAGCGGCCGGCCGCTTGATGCGCTGGTGATCAACGCGGCGGTGTACCTGCCCCGCCTGAAGGCGCCGCAGCGCTCCCCCCAGGGTTACGAGATTTCGATGGCCACCAACCACCTGGGCCATTTCCTGCTGATCCAGCTGCTGCTCCCCGACCTGGAGCGCTCCAGCCATCCCTCCCGGCGTCTGGTGATCCTCGGTACCGTGACGGCCAATTCCAAGGAGCTGGGCGGCCGGATCCCGATCCCCGCCCCTGCCAACCTGGGGGATCTGGCGGGGTTCGCGGCCGGCTTCCAGGCGCCGATCGCCATGGCCGATGGCAAGCCGTTCAAGCCTGGCAAGGCCTACAAGGACAGCAAGCTCTGCACGATGATCACCTCTCAGGAGCTGCACCGCCGGCTGCACGGCAGCACGGGCATCGTCTTTACCTCCCTCTACCCGGGCTGCGTGGCCGACACGCCCTTGTTCCGCCACACCCCGAAGGCCTTCCAGACGATCTTCCCCTGGTTCCAGAAGAACATCACCGGTGGCTACGTGAGCCAGGCGCTGGCGGGAGAGCGGGTGGCGCAGGTGGTGGCCGATCCGGAGTTCTCCGTCTCCGGCGTGCATTGGAGCTGGGGCAACCGCCAGCAGAAAGGGGGCAAGCAGTTCAGCCAGGAGCTTTCGGAGCAGGCCAGCAACCCGGAGACAGCTCGGCGGGTGTGGGACTATTCGCTGCGGCTGGTGGGTCTGGGCTAAGGGGTTTGCGGCGCGCCTTCGCGTTCGTTGCTACCAAAACAGCAGCCGTACGACCTGATCCCGATGTCGCGCATCCTGCGCTGGGGACTTGCACTGCTGTTGATCGCGGGCCTGCTGATCGGCACCTTCCTGTTCCTGCCCTTCCGCTCCTGGCTGCCCGGCGGCACGGTGGGCGATCTGCCCAAGAGCGAGGTGGTGAATGGCACCGCCTTCAACCGCCTGTTCCCGAAAGCGCAAGCCGGTGAGACGATCGTCTTCACGCAGGAGAAGCGGGGGTTCAGCGAAGCCCGGCTGAAGAGCGGTGCCCAGACCCGCGCCCTGCTGGCGATTTCGGACACCAGCAGCGCGCCGGAGGCCCGCAACAAGTTTTTGAGCCCCGTCCAGCGTCTGCAGGGTTGGCCGCTGGTGGAGCAGGGCTCCCAGGCCAGCGCCCTGCTGGTGGCCGATCGTTTCCAGGTGAAGGTAATCGGCCAGGGTTCTGGCCTGGATCAGGAGCAGCGCCATGAGCTGCTCGGCGCTTTCGATCTGGCGGGGCTGGCGGCTCTGAATCCCGGCGCTGCCAACAGCCGCACCCCCACTCCCACGTCCGCCATCCCCCCCGGTCAACGGCAGCCCGTCATCCTTCCCACCCCGGTTCTGGAGCCCGCCGCATGAGCACCATCCTCGAACGCCTGGATCGCCTGCCGAAGCGCAACCTCACCGTGCTGGCCCTCAAGGGGATCGGCACCCTGGTGCCCGGAGGTTGGCGCAATCTCACCAGCGCCGATGATCTGATCGCTGATGTGCTGGGCAGCAACGACCCCACCCTGATCGCCCAGGTGCGCCGCCGCGCGGATGAACTCAGCCGGGCGCGCCATGAGGGCTACACGCGGGCGATGAGCCTGTACGACGCGGTTAACCGCTCCCAGAAGGCCGCCGGTGGCCTGCGGGTGCTGGCGAACGTGGCGGGCGGGCTGCCGTTGGTGAAGCAGATGGCGAAGCTCACCCCCGCCAGCGACACCTTGCAGGCTGTGGATCTGAGCCTGAAGGTGGGGGCGGAGATGCTGGCCTTCACCCAGGTGAATGGCTTGCCGGGCGATAGCTTCGGCGACTTCGCCGCTTCGCTCTCCGAGTACGCCGGGGAGGCGAGCGTGAGGATGGCGGCGCTGGTGTGTTTCGACGCCCTGTTGCCCCTCGGTGATCAGGCGTTGCAGCGCCTTGATGGCCTACTTTCCCAGGTGGCGCCTCGTGAGTTGCGCGACCTGCCGGCCTATGCGGGGATGGCGTCCCTGATCCCGGGCCGGGGTGATGAGGCCCACCTGACTTTTCTGCGCCGGGGTGTGGACACCTGGTTGGGATGGGCGGATGGCTTCGTGGGAGGTCTCGGATTGACCGGTCAAAAGGCTGTGCGGGCGCTGGAGGGCACCCTGGGTCCCTGGCAGGGGGGCTTCGAGCAGTTGGCCACTTTCCTCGATGCCTTTACGGACACCTTTCAGCATACCGGCGTGCAGGCCATTGCCCGGCGACTGGTGGAACGGGCGGCGGCAGAAATCTAGAGTGCTGGCAGGTAGAGGGCCCAACAAAAAAGCCCGTCTCTAGGAGACGGGCCTGGGGTTGTGCAGTGGACTGATTCAGGCCACAGAACCTTTGATCCGTGAGCGGAGACGACGGGAGTAAACCATCAGGCCGCTGAGGGAGCTGAATCCCATAAGAGCTGGAGCGGGAACGGGAGTGAAGTTGATATCCATGTAAGCGGTGCGCACAGTTGAGGAAGCAGCTGTCCAGCCTCCAGCGATGCTGCCAATGTAAGCGGTGGTTTGACCTGTGACGATTGGAATGGTGATTCCACCAGCGGTTTGGAAGGTGGCACCGTCGCAAAGGGCGACGGCAGCGCAGTGGCGAAGGCCTAGGGGACCAGCAGCGGAAGTTGAGGGGCTGCCAAATTCAATACCGTAGGTTTTGTTGGCCTTGAACAGAACATTTCCAAGACTGGAAAGTGAGGTTAAATCTTCGTAATCGGGAAGACCATGACCATTGGTGCCGGTAATAGAGAAAGTGCTCGTTGCGAGGGGGGTGGAAGAGGTGGGGGTGTTGGGGATGGAGGTATTAACTTCGAAAATACTGAGGATTAGAGATTGGTTGCTGGCGCTGGGAGTGGAATAGGCGAAACCGATATTTTTGAGATAGCCATCCAGGGGACCCATTTTAAAGGTGCGCAGATAGCTCTGGGTTGAGCTCAGCGCGTACCGGCCCATGGTTCCGGACAGGCTGTTGGTACCGCCGTTGGTGTTGTCGAGGCCATAGGTGCCGAGAGCGGATGCCGGCTGGGAAGAAAGGACGGTTAAGCCCAGAGAGGCTGCGCCGATGAAAGCCCAGGGCTTCCACGCCTGATAGGAATTGCGAGTGGGAACCATGGCTGAAAAGGGAATAGGAGAGTAGTAGTGGAGAAGGGCCACCCAGACCGGGGGTCAAGG
>JBILEP010000320.1:0-2931 GCA_044352045.1 Cyanobium sp.
AGGGCGTTCCAGCTCGGTGTGTCGTCGAGGGGAGTGGTCACCATGCTGTTCTGCAGCACGGCGGTGGTGACCGTTTCCAGGTTGTAGAGGGCCAGGTCGAGCAGCGAATACTTGGAGGCCAGCACCTCGCCCTGCTCGGTGATCTTGATCCGGCCCCGCAGGGTGCCGCTGGGCTGGGCCAGGATCGCCTGGTAGGCCGGGCCGCCACCGCGGCCCACCGAACCGCCGCGGCCGTGGAAGATCCGTAGCGCCACGCCGTGGGTTTCCGCCAGGCGTTGCAGGGCGATCTGGGCGCGGTGGATCTCCCAGTTGCTGGAGAGGAAGCCGGAATCTTTGTTGCTGTCGGAATAGCCGAGCATCACCTCCTGCAGCGCCTCCGCCGAGCCGCCACCCTGGAGAAGGCTCCGGTAGAGCGGCTCCCGGAAGAGGCGGTCCATCACCGCCGGCGCCCCCTGCAGATCCTCCACAGTCTCGAACAACGGCACCACCAGGAGGTCGCAGTGCTGGGCGGCGGGGTCGACCAGTCCGGCCTCCTTAGCCAGCAGCAGCACCTCCAACAGATCGGAGACCGTGTGACTCATGGAGATCACATAGGTGCGGCAGATGCGGGCCCCAAACTCCTGCTGCAGGCGCTGCAGCATGCGGAAGACCTGGAAGGTCTCGGCGGTGGCCTCACTCCAGCGGGCCGCGGGCGGCAGCAGCGGCCGGCGGGTCTGCAGCTCGCTGAGCAGCCAGGCGATGCGCTGCTCCTCATCCATCGCGCCGTAGGCCAGCGGCAGCTCGAGGTAGCGGGTCAGCTCGTCGATCGCATCGCTGTGGCGGGTGCTCTCCTGACGGATGTCGAGGCTGGCCAGGTGGAACGCGAAGATGTGCACCTGGGACAGCAGGTCGTTGAGAGGTGCGCAGCGAAGCCCGGTGGCCTCAAGGCTGTCGCGGATCAGCTCCAGATCAGTGCGGAACTCATCAACGCTGGCGTAGTGCAGCTCCTGGTCGGAGGGGGTGAAGCCGCTGCGGAGCATGCCAGCGTCCGCCGCAATCGGGCTCTCAAACGGCGCCTCCCAACCGGCCAGGGACAGCTGCCGGTTGCGCTGATCGGTGCGGCGCAGCCGCTCGAGGATGTAGCTGAGCTTGAGCCGATAGGGCTCCAGCCGGTAACGGGCCGCCCGCTGCTCGTAGATCTCCGGGAAGCGCAGCCGGTCCATCTCCAGCGACTCCAGTAGCGGCTGGAACGGCCTGCTCCACTGGGTGGAGATGCTGAGCTGATCCCGCAGGTCGGAAACGGAGCGCACGTAGCGATCGAGCATCAGCTGGCGCTGATAGCAGGCAGTACGCCAGGTGATGTCGTGGGTGACCGAGGGGTTGCCATCCCGATCCGCCCCCACCCAGGAGCCGAAGGTGCAGAAGGCATCCACCGGCGGCTCCACGTCCGGGTAGCTGGCGGCCAGGGCGGTGCGCAAGCGATGCTGCAGCTGGGGCATGGCATCGAAGAGCACCTGCTGGAAGTAGTGCAGGGCATAGTCCACCTCGTCGAGCACCGATGGCTTGAACTGGTGCAGTTCATCGGTGCGCCACCACAGCCGGATCTCCTCCTCCAGTTGCTGGAGCAGGCTGGCCTGCTCATCCAGGCTGGGGGTGCGCTCCCCTTGCAGGGCCTGGATCAGGGCGGCCACCCGCCGCTGCTTGTGGCGAACCGTGTGGCGGACGATTTCGGTGGGGTGCGCGGTGAACACCAGGCGGATGTCCAGCTCGCCCAGCAGGTTTTCCAGCTGGGCCGGCGGCACGTTGAGGGCGCGCAGGCGCTCGAACAGCTGGCGGAAGGTAGCCGGGTCGCTCTGGCTGGCCAGCGGGGGCAGGAAGGGGTTGTTGCTGGCTTGGCCGGAGCTGCGGTTGAGGCTCTCGAGGTAGCTGTCCTCCTCAATGTGCTGCTCAAGGATGTTGACGAGCTGGAAGTAGAGGGAGAAACCCCGGGCAGCGGCGATGCCGTCGGCCAGGTCCATCGAGCGGATCACCTCCACGATCGCCTCGCTGGCTCCGCTGGGGAGACTGGTGCCCTCAGGCTCCTGGCCGATCTCCGCGGGTGGGCGGGGCGAGCTGCAGCGCTTGAGCTGTAGGAGCTTCTCCACCTGCTCCGGTGGACATTCGCTGCGGACCACGTTCTCCCAGAGCTCTTCAACAAGCTCCAGTCGCTCCCCCAGCAGGCGGATGGCGCCTTCGCTGGGCTCCGCCGCTCCCCCCGGGGATGCCGCGATCACGGTTGCAGTGGGCTGCCGCATGGGGGCAGGCGGGGGCAGAAAGAAGCCATGATCATCCCAAAGCGCGGGGCGCGTCTGTCACAAGCCATGCCTCCAGCTGCTGTTCGCGGCGCACCAGGGCCGCCGCTTCCGCCGCCATGATCGCGGCAACGCTCTCCCCGGCCCGATGGCGCTCCAGCCAGCGCATCGCCGTGTTGCCCCCCCCATGGCCAACCGGCAGCAGCAGCTCCTGCAGAGGCTCCAGCAGCTCCGCCAGGTCGCGTTCGGCGGCCAGGGGAGCCATTTCCTGCAGCTCGGCGGCGATCCAGTCGCGGGCAAGCAGGGGCTCACCGGTGCGCCAGTGCCGCAGGCTGGCATCCAGGCTTCGCCCGGCGGCGGCCCGGTCGTTGGCATCCGCCAGATCGGCCAGCTGATCGTGGGGCACGCCGGCGGCCCGCAGGGGATCGTGGCGGTCGGGGTCGGCCAACAACTGCCACAGCCGCAGTTCGGCGAAGGCCGTGACGGCGAGCAGCAGGAGAGGGTCGTGGATCAGGTCGCAGATGCGCACCTCCAGACGGTTGAGGTCGTAGGGGCGGTCGTCCCCATTGGGCCGCACGGAACTCCAGAGGTGGCGCACGTTGACCATGGCGCCGCTGCGCAACTGCTCCTCCATCCAGGCGATGTAGTGGGCGTGGCTGGT
>JBILEP010000136.1:0-5788 GCA_044352045.1 Cyanobium sp.
GGGAGGGGAAACTGGAGCCAGCGCTGCGAATGGGCGCCGGTCTCGCGGTTGTCGAGGAAGGGGGAAGCGGCGCTCATTGCCAGCAGCAGGGCCCCCTCGCAGCGCATCAGCCGCAGGGCCGCGAAGAGGTCGGGCATCTGCGGCAGTCCCAGGTTGATGTGCACGCTGGCGGTGACGACGCGGGTGCCGTAGCTGGCCTCGATGGAGGCGTGATAGGCGTTCTTTGGGTCTGAGCGCTCAAAGCGTTGGCTGTCGCCGGTGCTCAGGGTGCTGCCGGGGAGCAGGGTGAGTCCGCGTGGGGCGAGCCAGCGGCGCAGGCGGCGCCTGGGCTCCAGCAGCAACTCCAGCTGGCGGCGATAGCTGGGGTCGGGCGGGGTGATGTATTCGAGGTTGCGCTGGTCGGGCTCGGTGACGAATCCCGCCAGAGTTGCCGCTGCCTCAGCGGCGCACCCCACGATGGTGCCGTCAGGCCGTCCGGTGTACATCTCCACCTCGAAGCCCTTGGTCAGGAGGGCGGTGCTCATCGGACACCTTCCGCGGGGAGGGGCAGCAGACAGGCGAGGGCCTTGAGCATGCCCCTGGCTTTGTTGAGGGTTTCCTGGTGCTCGGCATCGGGGCGGGAGTCGGCGACCACCCCGGCTCCGGCCTGCACCTGCACGCGCCAGCGGCCCTCGCCGGCAGGCAGCACCACCATCGTGCGGATCGTGATTGCGGTGTTGAGGGCACCATTGAGATCAACCGCGCCATAGACCCCCGAATAGGGACCGCGGGCGTCGGGTTCCAGCGCATGAATCAGCTGCATCGCCCGGATCTTGGGAGCACCGCTGACGGTGCCGGCGGGGAAGCTGGCCATCAGCAGGTCCCAGATGTCGCGATCCGGCTGGAGCAACCCTTCCACCTGGCTGACGATGTGCATCACATGCGAGTAACGCTCGATCACCATCAGATCCTTCACCCGCACACTGCCCGGCCGGCAGACCCGCCCCAGGTCATTGCGCCCAAGATCCACCAGCATCACATGCTCGGCCCGCTCCTTCGGATCGGCGAGCAGATCAGCCTCCATCGCCGCGTCCTCCGCCTCATCCTCGCCGCGGGGGCGGGTGCCGGCGATCGGTCGCAGCGAGGCGAGCACGCTGCCGTCGGGGCGTGGCTCCGCCTTGACCATCACTTCCGGACTGGAGCCGATCAGGTACCAGTCACCGAAGTTGAAGAAGGCCATGTAGGGGGACGGGTTGACCATGCGCAGGCTGCGGTAGAGGTCGAACGGTTCCCGCGCGATCGTGGTCTCCAGCCTCTGGCTGAGCACCAGCTGGAACACATCCCCGGCGACGATGTGGGCAGCGGCCTGGCTGACGGCCGCCTTGAACGCCTCCTCCCCCACGTTGCTGGTGGCCCCCAGGCCGGCGGCCACGTCGCGGTGATCGGCGTCATGCCAGATCAGGGGTGTCACCTCCGGCGGCAGGGGGGCATGCATGCGCGCCTCCAACTGGGCGATGCGGGCGGCGGCATGGTCCCAGGCGTGCTCCGGGTCGGCGCCCTCGCTGAGGTTGGCGTAGGCCACAGCGGTGATTTGCCGCTTCACCTGGTCGAACACCAACAGGCTGTCTGCCAGCATCCAGCAGCCATCGGGCGGCGCCTCGGGACTGCGGGGGTGGATCGGCACGCTGGGCTCGATCCAGTGGATCAGCTCGTAACCCCAGAAGCCGAGGAGCTGGCCAAAGGGGGGCAGGCCGGCCACGGGCGCCGGCCGGATCGGGGCCAGGCACTGGCGCAGCAGCTGGAAGGGATTGCCGGCCAACTGGTCGCGCCGGCCGTCCCGCCACTGGCGCTCGGCCCGCTCGCCGCGGCAGGTGAGGGTCCAGAGCGGATCGCAGGCGACGAGGCTCCAGCGGCCGAGACTCTCACCCCCCTCGACCGACTCCAGCAGGACGCCGTGGTGGCTGCACGCTCCCACCTTCAACCAGGTGGTGAGGGGGGTTTCCAGGTCGGCCGGCCAGCGCTTCCAGAGGGGCACAAAGCTGGGGGTGTGGGGCCCGCCAACCAGACCTGCGCCCACCAGTTCGAGGAAGGCGGCGCGGTCAGGGCTGCGGGCAGATGCCGACATCAGGGTGACGGGCGGTCAAAAAAAACGGGGCTTGCCGCCCCGCTTTTCTACAGGATGGTGGGAGCCGATTCAGGCGTCGTAGGTGGCCTTGCCGCTGAACTTCAGACTGGCGGGATTGGGGTTGGCGCCGATGCGGCGGGGGTTGTGGCCCACCATGGCGCGGCCCTCGTTCACCTTCTCAGGGAAGACGCCATCTTTCGGATGCAGGAATTCGGTGTCGCCGCCCGGATAGATGCGGTAGATCTTGTAATCCTCGATCCGCGGCTTGAACTTGGTGCGCAGCTGGGTGCCCAGGGCCAGGCACTGCTCCTTGCGGGCGAAGTACATGATGTTTTCGCCGGCGTGCATCTCGGCAGCGCCACCGGTGGGCAGCTCAAACACCTGCACGGAGGGGCTCGTCCAGGTGATGGCGTACTTCTCCTCGGTTTCCGCCGCGTTGAGCAGACCACCCGTGCTGCCGATGCACTTCGGAAGTTGACCGGTCAGGGCCGTAGCAGGCATGGCTCGCTGTTCGCTTCAGGCGGAAGCTAGCACCGTGTTTTCTGGCCCCTCCACCAAGGCAGCGGAGTCTTCACACCCGTCAACAAATCGGCGCTTCAACCGCCCGGCTCCGCCAGGGGGAAGAAGACCGTGAGGCTGCTGCCACCCCGCTCCGTGAGGCGGCCGCCCAGCTGGTGGAAGAGCTGGCGAGTGGCCTGGCGGCTGAGCTGCAGGCTGCCGGTATCCGGATTCCAGCTCAGCACCGGACCCACCTGCTCACTGCGGCCGGCCGCGATGGCCCCATCGCCCGCCTGGGCTCCAGGGACGACGCCGCTGAGCTGCAGCTTCAGCCGGGGACCGGCGGGCTGCAGGCTGAGCCGCACCTGGCTGCCGCTGGGCAGCCCCCGGCTGAAGCGGTCCATCAGCCCGCCGAGCATCGTCTCCAGACGGGAGGGATCGCTGAGCACCGGCGGCAGGTCGGGGGCGATCTCGAGGCGGAACTCCAGAGCGCGACGGCCCAACTGGCGCCGCCAGAGCTCCTCGAGCTGGCGCAGCAGCTGGGCCAGGTCGGTGCGGGCCAGCTCGCCGCTGACCGGCGGGCGGCCGCCGCCGCGACGCTGCAGCTCGGCGGCCAGGAAGATCAGGCCGAAGCGATCGATCTGCTCGCTGCACTCCCCGTCGATCTGGTCCAACCGCTGGCGCACCACCGACGGCAGATCGGCGCGGCGCAGCAGGGAGCGGATCAGGGTGCGGATCGTCGCCAGGGGGGTGCGGACCTCGTGGGTGAGGGCCTCCAGCAGCGCCAGCTCACCGTTTGCCTCCCGCCGGTCCCGTCCCCGGGCCGGCGCCGGGGCCACGGGCTGGAGGGTCACGCTGGGGGCCATGCCCGCCAGCCGCTGGGCGAGCAAGGGCCAGAAGCGCAGGGCCAGGGAGGGGTCGTTGTGCAGGGTGCCGAGCTCCCGCAGGGCGCGCCGCATCCGCGCCGCGGCGGCGGGATCGTCCTGCTGCAGCCGCTGGTCGAGCAGGGCCAAGGCGGCCGAGAGCACCGGTGCGTCGAAGCGCACCAGCAAGCGCCTCTGCTCCGGGGGACCGTCGACGGCGAGGGCCACCTGCAACCGCTCTGTGATCAGCAGCAGCAGGGGGTCGGTGCCGTCCGCCTCCCGCAGCGGCAGCCGCTGAAATCCCTCCGCCAGGGAGGGGGAGCCGCGGCGGGGGGTGGCGATGGCGGCGGGCAGGAGGGGGGCTCCGGGAGCCAGGAGCTGGTCGATGGCGGCGGGAGCCCACACCCAGCCCCGCAGGCGCCCCAGCAGGGCCGGTTCGTAGAGGGCGGGCAGGGGTGCCGCGAGCCACAGACCGCGGCTTTGGCCATCACCCTCCCCGCCGAGCAGATCGTCCTGCAGGGTGGCCAGGGCCGCCCACCACTGCCGCCGCACGCTGTCCTCATCGCCGCGGCCGGCGGGCGCTCCTTCGGCGAGGCGCCGGCGCAGCTCGGCGAGGCTCACCACCGTCGCTGCCCCGTGCGGTTGGCGCGGGCCACGGAGGCCACCAGGCCCAAGCCGAGGAAGTTGACGAGCAGGGCGAAGCGTCCGTAGCTCAGCCAGGGGAGGGGGATGCCGGTGATCGGTCCGAGGCCGATGGTCATGAAGACATTGACCACCACCTGGAACATCAGCATCGCCCCCACGCCCACCACCACCAGCGAGTCCAGGTCGGATCCGGCCCGCCCCGCGATCTGCAGCAGGCGGGCCATCAGCAGGGCGAAGGCGGCAACCACCAGGACGCTGCCGACAAAGCCCAGTTCCTCCCCCAGGGCGCTGAAGATAAAATCGGTGTGCTGCTCGGGGATGAAGCGCAGCTTGGTGAGCTGACCCTGCAGGAGGCCATTGCCCCAAAGGCCGCCGGAGCCAATGCCGATCTGGCTCTGGATCAGGTGGTAGCCGCCGCCGAGCGGATCCTGGGACGGGTCGAGGAACATGGTGAGCCGCTCCCGCTGGTGGGCGCGCAGGCCGTGTTGCCAGAGCCAGGGGGTGGCGAGGGCGACCAGCCCCTGCACCGCCAGCACCATCGCCAGGCCGGTGCGCTTCCAGGGGAGGCTGCGCCAGGCCTGCACCGCCAGGAGCGGGATCCAGGCGAGCAGGGCCCAGGCGAAGGTGCCGGCGAGGATGGCTGTCACCAGGGGCGAGAGCAGCAGCAGCAGCCAGGCCAGGGGCATACCGGCCCAGAAGAGCATGGTCAGCAGCACCGCGCCGAACACCAGGGAGGTGCCCAGGTCGGGCTGGATGAACACCAGCAGCCAGGGCACGCCGATCATCGCCATGGGGCGCAGCAGATCCACCGGCCGCTCCACCGGATGGCGGGCGAGCACCTCGGCCAGCAGCAGGATGGCCGCCAGCTTGGCGAATTCCGAGGGCTGCACATAGAAGCCGCCGATGGCGATCCAGCTCTGGGCGCCGAGGGCGGAGGTGCCGATCAGGCGCACGGCGATCAGGCTGAGCACGGTGGCGGCGTAGATCGGCCAGCGCAGACGGGCGAGGCTGGCCACGGGCACCCGGGCCAAGGCGAGGGCCAGGGCCAGGCCCACCGCGGCCGTGACCCAGTGCTGCCACCAGACCGCCTCCGGGGACTGGCGCTGGGTGCTGGCGATCAGGATGCCGGCCAGGAGGCTGAGGCCCAAAGGCACGCCCCAGAGGATCCAGTCCAGCGATCGCCAGACGGGCGGGCGGCGGGCCCTTCCCCCGGCGGCGTAGCGGCCGCGACGGGCGCTGAGGAGCATCGGATCAGGCCAGGGCCGGGCGCAGGGCGCAGCTCTCGCTCAGCCGGCGGGCCAGGTCATGGAACGCCTGGGCCGTGAGCGAGGCGGGGGCGGCCAGGACTGCCGGCAGGCCGCGGTCGCCGCCCTCCACCACGGCCAGCTCCATCGGCAACTGGGCCAGCAGGGGCACATCGGCCTCGGAGGCGAGCAGGGCGCCGCCGCCGCGGCCGAAGAGCTCATAGCGGCGATCCGGGGCGTCGGGCGGCACGAAGGCGCTCATGTTCTCCACCACCCCGAGCACGGGCACCCCCATCTGCAGAAACATCGCCAGGCCGCGGCGGGCATCCTGCAGGGACACCCGCTGGGGGGTGGTGACGATCAGGACCCCGGCCATCGGCACCGCCTGGGCGACGGTGAGCTGGGCGTCGCCGGTGCCCGGCGGCAGATCGACG
>JBILEP010000003.1:0-23980 GCA_044352045.1 Cyanobium sp.
CCGGCCAAGGGCTGGCGCCTTCGGCCCCTGGGGCGGCGCATCCGCGGAGCCATCCAGGGTCTGCGCGACGGCCAGGATCCGCGCGACGGCCACGGTTGAGAAGCCCCTGGGCTCGCCAGCGCCGTCACCAGCGGTTGCGACTCTGCCGACGCGCGGCCAGCTCCTGCGCATCGCCACAGCGAACGAACAGATTGGTGGCCCGCTCCAGGGCGATGCTCGACGGGATCGTCGCCAGCCCCAGGGCACGGCGTTGACGCACCTCCCGCAGCCGGCGCCCGATCGGCTCATCCGTCGGGCATTCCCGCGCCGCCCAGGCCAGGTTGGTTTCGGTGTATTCGTGGGCGCACCACACCCGGGTGGCCTCCGGCAGGGCCGCCAACCGCTGCAGCGAGCACCACATCTGCTCGGGGGTGCCCTCGAACAGCCGTCCGCAGCCGCCCGCAAAGAGGGTGTCGCCGCAGAACAGATGGCCGCCCAGCTCGCCAGAGGCGGCCGGCAGGTGGAAGGCGATGTGGGCGCGGGTGTGGCCAGGCACCTCGATCACCTCCAGCTCCTGGCCCAGCAACGGCAGCCGCTCGCCATCCGCCACCCCGATCGTCTGGAAGGGGATGCGGTCGCGGTCGGCGCTGGCAGCCACCACCGCCGCCGCCGGCCAATGGCGCAGCAGCTCCGGCGTGCCACCGATGTGATCACTGTGGTGGTGGGTCTGGAGAACCGCCACCAGCTCCAGGCCCCGCCGCCCCAGCCAGTCCGCCACCGGCGGCGCCACGGCCGGATCCACCACCGCCGCCTGGCGGCCGTCGTGCAGCACGAACACGTAGTTGTCCCGCAGCACCGGGATCAGCTCCACCGTGAGCGCAGGCGACGGGGGCATCGGCTCAGGCGGCGAGGCGGGCATCGGTACAGTCCACCTTGACACCGTCGGTCTCCATGATCACCGTCGCCCTGGCCAAGGGGGCCCTGCTGCGGGATTCGGTCGCCGTGTTCGCGGCCGCCGGCCTCGATTTCAGCCCCCTGCTCGAGCCGGACAACCGGTTGCTCATGGTGCCGAGCGGCTGCGGCAGGGCCCGGGCGCTGCTGGTGCGCAACGCCGATGTGCCGGTCTACGTCGCCTATGGCCAGGCCCAGCTCGGAGTGGTGGGCTACGACGTGCTCCAGGAGCAGCGGCTGCCGGTGGCACCCCTGGTGGACCTGGGCTTCGGGGGCTGCCGCATGGCGGTGGCGGTGAAACAGAGCAGCGGCTACCGCCGGGCCGCCGACCTGCCCGCCCACTGCCGCGTCGCCAGCAAGTTCACCCACTGCGCCAGCCAGTTCTTCGCCCGGCTCGACCTGCCGGTGGAGCTCATCCACCTCACCGGTTCGGTGGAGCTGGGGCCGATCACCGGCATGTCCGAGGCGATCGTCGACCTGGTGGCCACCGGCCGCACCCTGCGGGACAACGGCCTGGTGGCGATCGACGACCTGTTCGAAAGCAGCGCTCGCCTGGTGGGCCACCCCCTGGCCCTGCGCCTCGACGCCGGACCCCTGCAGGCGATCGTGCAGCGGATCGATGCCGCGAGTCGCGCGCCGCGCCCCCGCTGATGGCCACCCTCGACCGGCAACGACTGCGGCGACTGCTTCCTTACTTCGCCCGGGAGCGCAACCGGCTGCTGCTCACCCTGGTGCTGCTGGTGCCCCTCGCCCTGGCCGCCAGCATCCAGCCCCTGCTGGTGGGCCAGGCGATCGCCGTCCTGCGCGGCGAGAGCGTGATGCCCTGGCTGGCGGGTCGGCCCGTGGCCGAGGCCCTGCGCTGGCTGGTCCTGCTGCTGCTCCTGGCGGTGCTCCTGCGGCTGGCCCTGCAGGGCACCCAGAGCTACACCGTTCAGGTGGTGGGCCAGCGACTGACAGCCCGCATCCGCGACGACCTGTTCCGCCACGCCCTCTCCCTGCCCCTGCGCTTCCACGACCGCATGCCGGTCGGCAAGCTGCTCACCCGCCTGACCAGCGACGTGGACGCCCTGGCCGAGGTGTTCGGCAGCGGCGCCGTCGGCGTCCTGGCGGATCTGGTCACCCTGCTGGTGATCGGCATCACGATGGTCTCGATCGAGTGGCGGCTCGGGCTGCTGCTGCTGCTGATCCAGGTGCCGGTGATCGTGGGGGTGCTCTGGCTGCAGCGGCGCTACCGGCTCGCCAACTACCGGGTGCGGGAGGAACTCGGCCAGCTCAACGCTGACCTGCAGGAAAACCTGCAAGGGCTGGAGGTGGTGCAGATGTTCCGCCGGGAGCGGGTGAACAGCGAGGCCTTCGCCCGCACCAACGCCGGCTACCGGCGGGCCGTGACTGGCACGATCTTCTACGACAGCGCCATCTCCGCCTTCATCGAATGGGTGGCCCTGGCGGCCGTGGCCCTGGTGCTGGCCCTGGGGGGGACGATGGTGAGCGGTGGCGCCATGGGCCTGGGCACCCTCACCACCTTCATCCTGTTCTCCCAACGGGTGTTCGATCCGCTGCGCCAGCTGGCGGAGCGCTTCACCCAGATCCAGGGGGGCCTGACGGCGGTGGAGCGGATCGGCGAGCTGATGGAGCAGCCGATCGAGATCGCCGATCTGCCCGGGGAGCAGCGGGGCGAGGCCGCCCGCCGCAGCGCCGGCCAGGCCCGTAGCCCTGGTGAGGTGGTGTTTGAGGACGTCTCGTTCGCCTATCGCGCCGATGAGCCGATCCTCGAAGACCTCAGCTTCCGGATCGCCGCCGGCGAGCACGTGGCGATCGTGGGCCCGACAGGATCAGGCAAAACAACCGTGATCCGCCTGCTGTGCCGCCTCTACGAGCCGCAGCACGGCCGCATCCTGCTCGACGGCGTGGACATCCGCGAACTGCCGATCGCCACCTTGCGCCAACGTCTCGGCGTGGTGCTGCAGGACACCTTCCTGTTCAGCGGCAACGTGGCCGACAACCTGCGCCTCGACGCCGATCTCGATGACCCCGCCCTGGAGCGGCTCTGCGCCTCCCTCGGCCTGACACCGCTGCTGGAGCGCCTCGATCACGGCCTGGCCACCGAGCTGCGGGAGCGGGGCGGCAATCTCTCCTCCGGCGAGCGGCAGCTGCTCGCGGTGGCGCGGGTGGCGGTGCGAGACCCCTCCGTGCTGGTGATGGATGAAGCCACCGCCTTCCTCGACCCCTCCACCGAGGCCACCCTGCAGCGCGACCTTGATCGCCTGCTGCGGGATCGCACCGCCATCGTCATCGCCCACCGCCTCGCCACCGTGGAGGCGGCCGATCGCATCCTGGTGCTGCGGCGCGGCCGGCTGGTGGAGGAGGGCAACCACCGCCAGCTGCGCGCCGCCGGCGGGCTCTACGCCAGGCTCGCGGAGCTGCAGGAAAAGGGGCTGGCCACGCTCTGAGCGGGCGGCTCCACCAGGGAGGGCAGCTCTTCCTCCAGCCAGCTCTCGATCAGGCCGGCGAGGCGGCCGGGCATCTGGCGCATCGGCAGGTGCCCGGCTCCCTCCAGCAGCTCCAACCGGTGCTGGCGGGAGTAGCCGGCCAGGTGCCGCACGTAGCGGGGCTCCATCACGCCGTCGCGGCTGCCGACGATCCAGAGATTGGGCACCGCCAGGCGGCTGGTGAGCAGGGGGAGCTGGCGCACGGCGCCGCGATTGGTGCTGTTGGCCAGCAGCCCGCGGGCCGCGCGGCCCTCCGCCCGCAGGGGGCTGCGGATCGCCTCGGTGCCCGGCAGCTCCGCCAGCCAGCCGGGGCGCCAGCGCAGGAACAGGGAGCCGCCGCGGCGCAGCTGGGCGAAGGGACGGGGCTGGAACACCCCACCGCCGGCGCTGATCTGCACCAGGCCCTGCAGGCGCTCCCCCAGCAGCGATGCGGCATGCAGGGCGACGCTGCCCCCCAGGGAGTGGCCCAGGAGCACCACCGGCCGCCCGGGAGCCTGGCGATCCAGCTCCTCCACCAGCCAGCGGCCGTAGCTGGCCAGGGTGGGCTGCAGCCCCGGCGGCCGGGCTCGCGCGCCGAAACCGGGCAGGTCCGGACACCACAGCGCCCAGCGGGGCTCCAGCTCCCGCTGCAGCGGCTGCCACAGCCGACCCGAGAGGAGCCAGCCATGCAGGGCCACCAGCAGGGGCCGCTCGGAGTGCGGTGGATGGGCGGGACTCAGGGATCGACGTGCGGACGGCGACCACCCTGCCTCAGATCCGCCAAGTTCCGGCAGGATCTTCAATGTGCTTCGCGATCCCCCGGCCCGCTGCCCCCCTTCTCTTGTCGACGACCAGCCCGCCTTTTCCCCAACGCCCCTCGCCGCTGCTCGATCCGGCCCTGCTCAGCCGGCTGTACGGGGAGCGTCACCAGCTGTGCCCGATCCCCAATCCCGACCTGCAGGTGGTGCTCAGCTGCGAGCGGGAGATCGACCTGTTCGAACTGGAAACCCTCTGCGACGCGGTGGGCTGGAGCCGTCGCCCCCTGCGGCGGGTGCGCAAGGCCCTGCAGCACAGCCTGCTGCGGGTGGGCCTCTGGCGCCATGACGCCCGCCTGCCGCGGCTGGTGGGCTTCGCCCGCTGCACCGGCGACGGGGTCGTGGAAGCCACCGTCTGGGACGTGGCCGTCCATCCCCTCTACCAGGGGGTCGGTCTCGGCCGCGCCCTGATGGACTACGTGCTGGCGGAGTTGCGGGCCATGGAGGTGGAGAGGGTCAGCCTGTTCGCCGACCCCGATGTGGTGGGCTTCTATGAGGCCCAGGGCTGGGAGCTCGAACCCCTGGAGCGCCGCTGCGCCTTCTGGTACTCCCCCTAGCGGCGGCGGGAATCCTCATAGCGCCGGGCCAGCCGCTGCGGCGCCACGCCCCGTCGCCAGTCGCGGCGCAGGCGGGCATTGGCGAGGGCGGTCTGCCAGACCCCCAGGCGACGCCAGCGCCGGTCGCTGACCCGCATGGCTCCCGGCAGCAGCTGAATCGGCGCCAGGCGGCGCAGGCGCTGCACGAAGTCCAGGTCCTCCATCAGCGGCAGGGGCGCCAGGCCACCCGCCCGCTCGTGCAGGGCTCGGCTGAGCAGCAGGCCCTGATCGCCGTAGGGGAGGGAGCGCCAGCGGCTGCGCAGCGTCACCCCGAACTCCACCAGGCGCAGGGCCGGATCCCGGCCGTCGATCGCCAGGTGGAAGGCCCAGGCCCGCCCATCTCCACGGGCGATCGCCCGCGCCACCGCCGTCGCCCAGCCTTGGGGCAGCCGCGCGTCGCCATGGAGCAGCAGCAGCCAGGGGGCGCCGCTGGCCGCGATGCCATGGCCCAGCTGCACCCCCCGACCGGGGGCCGTGCTGAGCAGCCGCGCCCCCCCCAGCCAGGCCACCGCCCGGCTGGCGTCCTCACTGCCCCCATCCACCACCACCACCTCCGCCACCAGTTGCGGGGCGGTGGCCAGGTCGGCCAGCAGCGCCGGTAGGCCCCGGGCCTCATCGCGCACCGGGATCACCACACTCAGTGGCGCCGCACCCACCCCGGAGCTGATCGCGGGCTCGGCGCTCATCGCCAGGCCCGCAGATCCTCGGGCCGATCCAGGTCCCCCCGCTCGGCCAGCAGCTGCCAGGACAGACCGGCGGCAGCGGCCGCCGCCAGGGTGTGGCTCAGCACCTGGGCACCGCCCCAGGGGATCCGAGCCCGATGGCCGGCGAACAGGCGCGCCGCCCCCTCCCCCGCTTCCGCCAGGGCGGCCCCCGCCAAGCCGATCAGCCAGTAGCCGCCATCCCGGGCCGGGCCCAGCACCAAGGGCACCCGCTCCAGGCTGTCGAACGCCTCAAGCAGATCGGCGGCGGCCAGCTCGGGCAGATCGCTGCCCACCACCACCACCGCCCAGGCCCCCTCCACCCGCGCCCGCTGCACCTGGCGGCGCAACCGCACCCCCAGCGCGCCCCCTCCCTGCAACCGCACCCGCTCCGCCCCCAGGGCCCGCCCCCAGCGCCGCGCCCCCCGGCCGGCCAGACCGTCCACCGCCAGCACCAGCTCGGGCCACTCGGCGGCGCTGGCCAGACCAGCCCGCTGCCGGCTGTCCCGGGCCGCCGCCAACACATGGGCCGTGAGGCGGGCCTGCACGGCGGCGGCGCGGCGGGCACCGAGGCCCACGGCCAGACGGCGCTTGCAGCGTCCCGGCACCGGCCAGCGGGCCATCACCACCAGCTGGGGACGGCCGCGCTGGGGCAAGGGGCTCAACCCTCCCGCGGCAGTTCCGCGGGCCGCACCGTCAGGTCCTGACGACGGCCACCCCGCTGCACGCGCACCTGCAGGGGCTGGTTCACCCGACCCCGGTCCACCGCCAGTTGCACCTCTGAGGGGTTCTTCACCGCCCGGCCGTCGATGCTCTCGATCAGGTCGCAGGGTCGCAGCCCGCCCCGGTCGGCCGGACTGTCCTTGAGGACGTCGACCACCACCACCCCGTTCTCCTCCGGCACCCGACACTCGTCAGTGGCGGCGTTGATCTCCCGCGCCAGCTGGGGGGTGAGGGCCTGCAGCCGGACGCCGATGTAGGGGTGGCTGGCGTAGCCGCGCTCCAGGATCTGGGCGGCGATCTGGCTGGCAGTGTTGATCGGGATCGCAAAGCTCAGGCCCGCCCCCGGCGCCTGCCGGATCGCGGTATTGATGCCGATCACCTGGCCGCGGTCGTTGATCAGCGGGCCGCCGCTGTTGCCCGGATTCACCGCCGCGTCGGTCTGGATGTAGGGCACCCGCTGGCCCTCGCCGACGGCGTTGGTGCGCTGCACGGCGCTGATGATGCCGGCGGTGACGGTGTTATCCAGGCCGAGGGGGTTGCCGATCGCGATCGCCCACTGCCCCGGCCGCACCCGGGTGGAATCCCCCAGCGGCGCCACCGGCAGCCGGTCGGCCACCACCCGCACCACCGCCACATCGGTGAGGGGATCGGCGCCGAGCACCTTGCCGGTGAAGCTGCGGCCATCGGGCAGGGTCACACCCACTTCGCTGGCCCCCTCCACCACATGGGCGTTGGTGAGCAGCACCCCATCGGAGCGGGTGATGAAGCCCGAGCCCTGCCCCTGCTGCTGCTGGATCGCCGGCCCGCGGCCGAGAATTCCCCCCATCGGGTTGACGACCCGTTTGACCGTGTCGATGCGCACCACCGCCGGCCCCACCTTCTCGACGGCGTCGACGATCAGGTTGCGGCCCTCCGGCAGGATCGGCGGGGCCGGGGTGGCGTCGCTGAGGCGCGCGGGCTGGGCGGGGGGGCGCAGCAGCGGCAGGGGCCCACCCCCCGCGCACCCCCCAAGCAGGGCCAGGGCGCCCAGGCTGGTGAGGGGCAGGAAAACGCGCCGGGGGGCAGGGGCCTGGGGCGGTCGCATGGGGGAGGCGGAGGCCGTCGATCTGGCCTCATTTAAGACCGGAGGCCCTCGGCAGCGACCCTATATTCAGCCTCTCTGATGGGGCCAGGCGTCGGTGCAGCAGGGCGAACCGCTTTGGCACCAGGTCGTGGAAGCCCTGCAGGCCAGCCTCAGCAAACCCACCTTCGAGACCTGGATCCGCCCCGCTCGCCTGCGCGACTGGCGGGATGGCCAGCTGCAGCTGGAGGCCCCCAACAGCTTCGCCTGCAGCTGGCTGCGCAAGAACTACCTCACCCAGATCGAGGCCATCGCCTCAGAGCTCGCCGGCCAGCCCGTCCAGGTGAGCATCGAGGCCGCGGCCGAAGCCGCCGCCCCCATGGCCCCAGCCGCCACCCCTCCCGCCAGCCCCGGCGGCGCCGCGGTGGCGGCCCCGGTCGTGGCCGGCAACAGCGCCAGCGGCGTGCCCCGGGGCGGGCTCAACCTCCGCTATGTGTTCAACCGCTTCGTGGTCGGACCCAACAGCCGCATGGCCCATGCCGCGGCCCTGGCGGTAGCGGAATCGCCGGGTCGGGAATTCAATCCCCTATTCATCTGCGGCGGGGTGGGGCTGGGCAAGACCCACCTGATGCAGGCGATCGGCCACTACCGGCTGGAGATCGATCCAGACGCCCGCGTCTCCTATGTCTCCACCGAAACTTTCACCAACGACTTGATCCAGGCCATCCGCAAAGACGGCATGCAGGCCTTCCGCGACCGCTACCGGGCCGCCGACCTGATCCTGGTGGACGACATCCAGTTCATCGAGGGCAAGGAATACACCCAGGAGGAGTTCTTCCACACCTTCAATGCCCTGCACGAGGCCGGCCGCCAGATCGTGATCGCCAGCGACCGACCGCCCAGCCAGATCCCGCGTCTGCAGGAACGCCTGATCTCCCGCTTCTCGATGGGCCTGATCGCCGATATTCAGGCCCCCGACCTGGAGACCCGCATGGCGATCCTGCACAAGAAGGCGGAGAGCGAGCAGATGGCGCTGCCGCGGGAGCTGATCCATTACATCGCCGGCCGCTTCACCTCCAACATCCGTGAGCTGGAGGGGGCCCTCACCCGCGCCGTGGCCTTCGCCTCGATCACCGGCCTGCCAATGACCGTCGAGTCGGTGGCGCCGATGCTCGACCCGATCGGCAACGATGTGGAGGTCACCCCGGATCAGGTGCTGGAAAAGGTGGCGGAGGTGTTCGTGGTGCGAATCGAGGACATGCTCAGCCCAAGCCGTAAGCGCGCCGTCAGTCAGGCCCGCCAGGTGGGCATGTTTCTGATGCGCCAGAACACCGACCTCTCCCTGCCGCGCATCGGCGAAGCCTTCGGCGGCAAGGATCACTCCACGGTCATGTATGCGGTGGAGCAGGTGGAGAAAAAGCTCAACAGCGATCCGGCGCTGGCCCGGCGGGTGCAGCAGGTGCGCGACCTGCTGCAGATCGACTCGCGCAAGCGCCGCTGATCGCCCTTGCGCCCGGGGGTCAGACCGTGCCGGTGAGGGGCTGGGCGGGATCCACACCCTCCAACTCGCCCCGAAACACCCGGCTGGCGGTGATGTCCTCCGCCTCGATCGTCATCAGGTCGCGTTTGGTGAGGGCCGTGCCCATGCCGTTGAACAGGCGATTGGCCTGCCGCATGCGGGCTCGGTCGATGGCGTTGCGGATCGAGCGGGCATTGGCGAAGAAAGGCAGCCGCATGCGCCGCTGGATGTACTCGGCGAACACCTGCTGCGCCTCCTCGCTGAAGCGGTAGTTTTCCGCCGCCAGGATCAGCTGGGCAATCGCCAGTAGCTCGGTGGCGCTGTAATCGGGGAAGTCGATGTGATTGGCAACGCGGGAGGAGAGACCGGGATTGCTCTGATAGAACACATCCATCCGCTCCTTGTAACCGGCGAAGATCACCACCAGATCATCGCGGTTGTTCTCCATCACCTGCAGCAGGATCTCGATCGCTTCAGAGCCGTAATCCCGTTCATTCTCCGGACGGTAAAGGTAGTAAGCCTCATCAATGAACAGCACGCCGCCCATCGCTTTCTTCAGCATCTCGCGGGTCTTCGGCGCCGTGTGGCCGATGTATTGCCCCACCAGATCGTCGCGGGTGGCGGTGACCACATGGCCCTTACGCAGGTAACCCAGACCGTGCAGGATCTGGGACATCCGCTCCGCCACGGTGGTTTTGCCAGTGCCCGGCGGACCGGTGAATGACATGTGCAGGCCCGGCGGGGCGGTATCGAGCCCCAGCTGCTGGCGGGCCTTGTTGACCACCAGCAGGGCGGCGATCTCACGGATGCGGGCCTTCACCGGCCGCAGGCCGATGAGTTCGCGGTCAAGCTGGGCCAGCAACGCCTCGATTCCCGCCCCCTCGTGGGCGGCCCGCAGGTCGATCGTGGCCTCACGCGCCGGGGGTTCGCCGGCAGCTCCGGCCAGGGGGGCGCTGGGTTCAGAGGAGGTCATCGATCGCGGCGGCAAATCCATGGTCGGCCTCCTCCAGAGGGCTGTCCTCCCCCTGGGGCCGCAGGGTGATGTTCACATAGGTGCGGCCGAAGCTGATATCGGGGTAGCGGCTGTGCTGTTCCGAAAGGCTCTCCAGCCGCGCCAGAAAGTCGCGGGTGGTCTCGTAGTCGGCGAACTCGATGCGCCGCTCCAGGCGATCGGGGCGGCTGCGCTGGGTCCAGGGTTGGTCCATCGATCGACCTTACGCCCGGGGCTGTTTGGCGGCCGCCAGGCAATCGGTGCGGGCCAGGCAGAGGCGGGCCGCCCAGGCGTCGGCATGGGCGCGGTTCGCCGCGGTGGCCGCCGGGCTGGCCTCCGCCAGGGGATGGGGAAAGGTGCCGGCGATGGCGGCATTGGTGACGCAGAACATCGACTTCTGGAAACTCATGCAGATCTTCACCCGCACGTCGCCCTCCCCCCGGCTGGTGTGGCGATAGAAATCATGCAGCCGCTCCGGCAGATGGCGGTACATGTCCTGCATCAGCAGGCTGGGAGGGATGCCGGCGCCCATCGTCGGCAAGGGATCGGCGTAAAGGGCGCCGTAGCGGAACTGGCTCTGGTCCGGGGAGATCTGCTGGGCCTGGGCGTTGAACGAGACGGTGCCGAGGAATGGGGTGCCGCGCAGGAACACCGCCTCCACGTAGGGAACGGCCACATCCACCAGAAAGGTGAGACCCGCCTCCGGTGGCAGCACCCAGAAGCGCTCGCCGGCCAGGCTGACGGCGTAGGTGATCGGATTGGCGGCGGCCGCCACCAGGCCCGCCTCGATGAAGTCGACCACCGCAGCGATCGATGTCACCGCGCCGGCCGCCTCGGCCTTGGCCAGATCGACGAACAGGTCGCTCATCACCCGCCAGAACTGGCCGAGGGCATGGGTGGTGGCGGCGGTGCGGATCAGCTCCGGAAGGAAGCCGCGGAAGAGGGGATGCAGCACGGCGAGCAAGGGATCCCGGCCGGTCTTGCGCTGGATGATCGCCGCGCAGCTGGCGGCGAAGGCCTCGCTGTCCAGGTAGGCATCGAGCCCGCCGGTGCCATGCCAGAGCATGGCCTTCATGCAGTACTCGGCGTATTCGAAGTTGATGCGGTCGTGGATGAGATGGCGCCAGATCTTCGCCGGCGAAAGGTCGCCATCGAGAAACTTGAAGATCGGCAGGGGATTGAGGAATTGCTCCTCGGCCTGGAAGATGAGGTTGCGGCTGTAGGCATCGAGCACGATCCCGTAGCTGTACAACACGTCCACCACCTCCACCACATGGCCCGGGGTATCGGCCAGCAGCTTGCGACCGGCGAGCAGCTCGGCCGCTAGCTCGGCGGCGGTGGGATGGCCACCGGCGTAGGTGAGGCGGGCGGGGATGACCGGCATCAGCCCACCCCCGGCAGGTGGCTGATGGCGGCGGTGGCCGCCTCACTGATGTGGCCCAGGCCGGCGGGCAGCAGGCCCAGCCCCAGCACCGCCAGGGCCAGGGCCGTCGCCGGGATCGTCTCCCGCGGCGCCACGGCGATCGGCTGGACATCCAGGCGGGCGTCGCTCTCCGGGTCGCTGGGTGGGGTGATCGCCAGCCGGCCAAAAAAGGCACGGTTCACCAGCAGCAGGAAGTACACGGCCGTCAGGCCCGAACCCACCATGCACAGCAGGGTGGCGAGGGGATAGGCGGCGATCGAGCCCCGGAACACCAGGAATTCGGAGATGAACCCGGCCATTCCCGGCAGCCCGGCGCTGGCCATCACCCCCAGGATCATCAAGGTGCCAGTGTAGGGCAGCCCCCGCTCCGGGTTGAGCAACCCGCGCAGCACCTCCAGGTCACGCGTGCCCGTCTTGCGGTACACGATGCCCACCAGCAGGAAGAGCAGGGCGGAGATCAGGCCGTGGCTCACCATCTGGAACACCGCCCCCAGCAGGCTCACCGAGCTGGCGGCGGCGGCGGCCAGCAGGATCGTGCCCATGTGGCCCACCGAGCTGTAGGCCACCATCCGTTTCATGTCCCGCTGGGCGATCGCCGCCAGTGAGCCGTAGAGCACCGAGAACGCCGCCCAGCCCGCCAACCAGGGGGCGAGGAGAGGCCAGGCCTCCGGGAACAGGCCCAGGCCGAAGCGCAGCAGGCCGTAGGTGCCGAGCTTGAGCAGCACCCCGGCCAGCAGCACCGACACTGGCGTGGAGGCCTGGGTGTGGGCATCGGGCAGCCAGCTGTGGAAGGGCACCAGCGGAATCTTGATGCCGAAGCCCACCAGCAGGGCGCCGAGCAGAAGCAACTGGCTGCCCATCGACAGCCGCTCGGAGGTCACCGGGGTGAGGCTGAAGTCGACGTTGCCGCTGAGCAGGGCCAGGGCGAGGAACGCACCCAGGATCAGCATGCCGGAGACGGCCGTGAACAGCAGGAACTTGGTGGACGCATAGGCCCGCTCCGCACCGCCCCATACGCCGATCAACAGCCAGAGGGGGATCAGCTCGAGCTCATAGAAGATCACGAACAGCAGCAGGTTCTGGGCCAGGAAGGCGCCGTTGACGGCGGCGCTGATCAGCAGCAACAGGGCGAAATAGATGCGGGGGCGCTGGCTGATGTCGCGGGTGCAGACCGCCGACACCAGCGTCAGCGCCGCATTCATCAGCACCAGGGGCAGGGAGAGGCCGTCGACGGCGAGGCGATACTCCAGACCGATGCTCGGCAGCCAGGCCACCGCCTCGCCCATCTGCAGGCCGCCGTCGCCCGGATCGAAGGCCAGCAGCACCACCAGGCTCCAGAGCAGCTGCAGGGCGAGGACGGTGATCGCGATCGCCCGCAGCCGGCCCGGCGGTGCCGTGGCGGGCCAGAGCAGCAGCGCCACCACCCCGAGGAAGGGAATCAGCAGCAAGGGGGTGAGCATCACGATCCCCTCATGCCCGGAACCAGACCAGGCCGGCGAACAGCAGCACGATGGCAGCCACCAGCGTGAGCACATAGCTCTGCAACTGGCCGCTCACCCCGAGCCGCAGGGTGTCGGCGCTGGCCAGCGAGGCCAGGCCCACCCGGTTGGCCAGACCGCTCACCACCGCCCGATCGAAGCGGCTGGTGAGCCGCGCCAGGCCCGCCACGAAGGCCACGATCGTGACCCGGTAGAGGCGATCGGTGTAGAAGTCGGCCGCCAGCAGATCCTGCAGCGCCCGCAGCGGCGGGAACACCGAGCGCGACCAGAAGCGATCGAGGCGGATCAGCACCCCGCCCGCCAGGCCGAGCAGCGAACTGGCCACCAACAGCACCGCGGTGGGGCTCGAGAGCGGGGCCAGGGCGTGGGTGGGGGTCAGCCGGTCCACCACCAAGGGGGTGAGCAGCACGATCACCGCCAGACTCACCATCGGCAGGGCCATCAGCCAGATCACCTCCGGGGTGCGGCGGGTCTTGGGGTGGGGGGTGTCCAGAAACACCTGGCGATAGACCCGCACCAGGTTGAGGGTCGTCAAGGCGTTGGTGAGCAGCACCACGGCGGCGAGCAGGGGCGCCTGGGGCCCCAGGCTGTCCACCAGCTGGCCGAGGCTCCAGAAGCAGCCCAGGGGCAACAGGCCGGTGAGGCCAGCGGTGGCCACCAGGTAAGCGCTGGTGGTGGCGGGCATGCGGCTGGCCAGACCCCCCAGTTCGGTCAGGTCCTGGCAATTTGTGGTGGCGATCACACAGCCGGCGCTCATGAACAGCAGCGCCTTGGCCAGACCGTGGCTGAACAGCAGCAGCAGGGCGATCAGGGGCTGCTGGAAGGCGATGGCGATGAACACCAGCCCCAGGAAGGAGGTGGTGGAATAGGAGAAGGCCCGCTTGAGATCCACCTGGGCCAGGGCCACCAGGGCGCCACCGATGGCGCTGATCGTGCCCACCGCCAGCAGCACGTCCACCGCCACCGGCGAGAGCCGCAGCAGGGGCATCACCTTGAGCAGCACGATCGCCCCGCAGGTGACGACAGCCGAATTGCGCAGGATCGAAGCCGGGTTCGGACCCTCCATCGCCTCATCCAGCCAGAGGTGCATCGGGAACTGGGCGCATTTGCCCATCGGCCCGGCGATCAACCCCAGCCCCAGCAGGGTGCCGGCCAGGGGCGTCAGCGGGGCGTGCTCGGCCCAGGCGTAGAGGTCGCGGAACTCCAGCGAGGGCGCCCAGGCGGCCAGCGCCACCACGCTCATCAGCAGCAGCACATCCCCCACCCGCTTGGTGAGGAAGGCGTCGCGGGCGGCGGTGACCACCAGCGGCTGCGCGTACCAGAAACCCACCAGCAGGTAAGTGGAGAGGGTGAGCATCTCCAGCAGGAAATAGCTGAGAAACAGATTGCTGCTCAGCACCACACCCGCCATCGCCCCCTCGAAGAAACCCACCAGGGCGTAAAAGCGCGCCAGCGACCACTCCTTATCCAGATAGCCCAGGGCGAAGGCCTGGCACACCAGGCTCATGAAGGTCACCAGCTCCAGGGCCGCCAGGTTGGTGAGCGAAAGGTCAAAGCCGATGCGCAGATCCAAATCCGCCACCTGGAACCAGGGGATGTCCACCATCTGGGGCCCCAGGGTGAGCACATCCCGCAGGATCAGCGATCCGTGCAGCACGGCCACCAGGGTCACCAACAGGTTGAGGTAGGCGGCGGGGCGGGGTCCATTGCGCTTGATCCAGCCGCTGGCCCAGGGCAGGGACAGCAGCATGCCAGCGAACCCGTAGAGCGGGATCAACCAGACCAGCTGGATCGGCAGCGGCAGGGCGGGGGTCAACAGGGGAGGAGGCGGTTCGGCGGGAGGTGGTCTGGAATCTAGACAGCGTCGGATGCGGCGCCCGCGCTGGGGTCTGCGCTCAGAAGCGGGCCCGGTCCTCCAGGTGGCTTGGCCCCACCAGCTCCCGCTGCCAACGCTGCAGCTCCTCACCGTGCTCCCGCTCCTCGTTCCAGAGCTCGCGGAAGAAAGCCTCGCTCTCCCCATCGGCGATCAGCACGCAGAAGCGCACCGCCTCGCCGTAGTGATGGATCAACAGCTCCTCAAGCACAGCGTCGTGGCGCAGGAGGCCCTCCAGATCGCTGGCGGTCTCCGCCGGCAGCAGCTGGGAGGCAGCCGGGGCCACCCCGAGCCGCAGCATGCGCTGCACGATCCGCTCGGCGTGCTTCATCTCCTCCACGGTTTCCCGCCGGAGACGATCAGCCCACTCACTCTGGCCCCACTGCTCCAGCAGGGCCGCCTGGGTCATGTACTGCTGAACGGCGGAGAGCTCAAGGCTGAGGGCGCGCCCGAGGAAGCCAAGGACGCGCGGATGGACGGCGCCCATGACCTTCACAGGCGGCGGGTGGCGCCGCTGGGGGCGAGGGCGGGTTCCACCTCGCTGTGGGGCCGCGCAATGATGTGGGCGGCCACCAGGCCATCGCCAACCCGCTCGCAGGCATCCGCGCCCGCCCGCACCGAGGCGTTCACGGCACCGGTCTCGCCGCGCACCATCACCGTCACATAGCCACCGCCCACGAATTCCCGGGCGATCAGGGTCACCTCCGCCGCTTTGGTCATGGCGTCCGCCGCCTCGATCGCCGGCACCAGGCCGCGGGTTTCGATCAGGCCGAGGGCAACGCCATGCACCGAGGAGGGCACCATGGCCGCCGCGGCACGGGTGGCGATGCCCGCCGGCGGCCGGCCGCCACTGGCGGCAGAGCCGCGCCCAGCAGAGCCGCGGGCGGCAGAACCGCGGGCGCGCTCCGGGGCACTGCGCGCCGGAGCGGAGCTGGCGCTCGCCCGGCTGCTGGAGCGGGCCGGAGCACGACCGGAACCGCGGCCGCTGGAGCGGGCGGCGGGCAGCGCCCGGGGGGTCGCCGCCGGTGACGGAGAGGGCTTGGCGGCGCTGACGGCCGCATCGGCGCCCTTCGCTGGCGTGGCCGGGGGGGCGGCAGCGGCTGGAGCGCTGGCGGCGGCCGGGAGGGCGGCAGACGCGGCGGGAGCGGCGGCGGGCGGGGTGGACGGGCTGCTGGAGGCGGTCATGGGGGGAGAAGCCGGCGTGACCGGGGTGCTGCGGGACGTGGGGCTGGCCATGGCGGGGAAGGGACAGGGAGAAGGGGTCGGCTTCGGGGGCGGGGGCCGCCTAGCCGTCCGGCTCCCAGAAATCGATGATTCCGCCGATCGTCAGATCGGTGTGCACCTCGGGGTTGCCGCAGGCGAAGCGTGCCGCGGAGCCACTGGCGGTGAAGACCCAGTTGCCCGGTGAGGCGCCCACTGGATCGACCGCCACGGCCAGCTTCCCCTTCGCACTGCGGAGCACCCGCAGGTTCCAGTGGTCAAGGCCGGGGACCCGATACGTGCAGACGAGCGAGCCGGTGACCTGATGGATCTCCATCACTTCGCCCCTCCGCTTGCCGCGCTGGGGGGGGCCTTGCCGGCCTCCGGGTCCCAGTGGTCGATGATGCCGACGATCGTCAGATCGCTGGGGTACGACTTGCTGCCGGCCGCCTCACGCGCCGCCGAGCTGCCCACGCAGATCACCCAGTCGCCAGGCTTGCTGCCCACCGCGTCGACGGCCACCTTCTGGGTGCTGCCATCGAGCACCACCTGCAGGTGTTTGTGCTCGAAATCGGGGATGCGGTTGGTGGAAACCAGCGGCTTCACCACCTTGCAGATGATCATCTCAGTGGACCCCCGCGGACGCGAACACAATGGTGGAGGCGATGGTCTCGGCCGCGGTGTGACGGCCGGTCTCCCGCACGGTGAGCAGGGCGTGCAGCAGGCCCTGGCTGAAGAGCTCGCCATAGCGATTCTGGAGCGCCTCCATCACCCGCTCGCCGTGGCGGATCGCCCGCTCCCGGGCCCCAGGCACATCGCCGTTGTAGTCGAAGCGCACCACCACCGGGATCGGCAGACCCCTGGACACATTAAGGCCGCGGAAGATCTTCACCCCCACGTCCAGATCGGCAGCTCCTTCCTCCACCGTGTCCATGTAGGCGAAGTAGGTGAGGTTGCGCAGGTGGATCTCCTTGAAGCCAATGCCCACGCCGATGAAGCGCTCGGCGTGGCCGGCGTCGTCGTAATGGCCGCCGTGGGCCTGGCGCACCAGATCGATCTGGGAGAGGTTGTGCTCCAGCAGTCGGGCGATCAGCCGCACCATGCCTGGGTCGGGGCTGGCGGCGGCGGCCTGCTCCACCAGCGCCTGGATGCGCAGCCGACCCTCCTGGGGGCTTAAGGAGCAGGTGGCGTCATACACGTCCCGGGCATCGAGCCAGCGCTCCAGGTTGATGCTGCCATCGAGACCCGGCACATGCACGCGGATGGCATCGGTGTCGGTGTCGAGGCCCATCAGCAGCAGATCCACCGAGGCGCCGCAGCAGAAGCTGTTCTCCACCGCCATGCGGAAGTCGCCCAGGCGCTCCTGACCCCGCCGGGCCGCGGCCGCATCGTCGCTGCCGTGGGCGGCACAGCCCTCATGGCTGGGGTCGAGGGAACTGAAGTGATAGAGCACCACCTTGAGGTAGCGGGTATCGGCATGGGCGGGGTTGGGAACCCCCTCCCGGTAGCGGCGGTGCTCGGTTTTCACCCAGCGGTTCACCGTGTTCTCCACGTCGAACAGGGCGCCGGCGTGGGGGCGGCGACGCACCGAGCTGAACGGCAGGCGCAGGGCGTAGGCGATGGCGTGGGCGAGGCGGCCGTCGGCGCAGGGGGTGATGTCCAGCAGGTGGAAGCCACAACCGAGCAGGAACTCCTCAAACTCCCGCGCCTTGGCACTGCCGGGGCCACCTCCCAGGGGATCGTCCTGGAAGAAGCGGGCGCTGGTCTGCTCATAGGCCTGGAACACACACCAGGCGAACAGGGTGCGCATGTCCAGCTGGGTGACCCAAGCGGTCTCCAGGATCGGCAGGGGCAGCTGGGTGCCCAGTTCCTCCTGGGCCAGCCGCTGGGCCCGCGCCAGGAAATCCTCCTCGTGCTGCAGCGCCGAGAGCTTGCGCAGCACCGGCACGATGCGATCGAAGCTGCCCTTCACCTGCTCGTCGTAGGCCAGCAGGGCACCGTTGGCCGCGGCGTCCGTGAGGGGATGGAGGCGCTCACCGCTGGAACGCCGGCTCTCGGCGGAAAGGGGCTCGGGCCGTGGACGAATGCGGCCGGTCGGGCGCGGGATGGTGCTGGCGCTGGGCGCAGGCCGGCGCCGCGGCCGGGGTTCGGCTGCCGGCGGGCTGGGCTCGGGCCGACCCCCAGCCAGCCCCTCGCCCCCCGGACGGCGGCGGGGCGCCGAAGGGGCCAGGGGGGCCAGCGGTGGGGCGGGGCGACGGGGCATCAGCGGATCAGGCGCGGGCGCCGCCGGAGAGGGTGATCAGCGATCCGGCACTGGTATTGCCGCTGGAGCCGGTGATGCGGCTCACGGGCTCGGGGGTCTCCTCGTTGCGCTTCGGCTGATAGGCGGGCATGGCGGTCATCGGTCCGGGGCGGCTGGGGTTGCGGCGGCGGGCGGAGGCGCCCTCCGTGCCGGTCACCCGCTCGCCCCGATCCCAGTCGTCACCTGTGATCTTCTGACCAGAGGAATTGCCCTCGCCGGTCACGCGGGAGACCGGTCGCGCGTCCTCATCGACGCTCACCGGAGCGGCGGCGATCGGGCCGCGGGAGCGCTGGGGGCCGCGGTGGTCGAAGCGGAATTCCTCGGTGCCGGTGACCTTGCCACCGGCCATGTCAAAAGGGCCGGTAATCCTGCGGCTGTCCTCGTAGCGGGTGCCGGTGACCCCGCCACCGCTCTGGCGGGCGGAGAAGGCCGCCTGGGCGGGCGACTGCACCGAGAAGCGCTGCCAGGGCTGGCCGTCCAGCGGTCGTGGGAAGTCGGCGGCGGATCCGGCCGGGGCCGCACCGCAGGCGGCGGCGCGCTGATCCGCCCCCACGTAGGGGGTGCCGGTGACGTCCTCGCAGGCGCCCCGCTCGGCGCCGGTCATGACGCCGCCGATGCCCGGCTGGATGCCACTCATCACGGTGCCCATGCGCACCGGGGTGCGGTCACGGATCTGGTCCACCGCCGGGGTTGGGCACCAACTGCCGGCCTCCTCGAGCCCGGCGTAGGGGGTGCCGGTCACCGCCTTGCAGGTGCCAGGCTCATCGCCGGTGACCTTGCTGGAGCGACCGGTGCGGGTGCCGCTCACCACCTGGGCGCGGTTGGTGGTGCTGAAGCCCACCTTGGCCGCCTCCGGCGCCGGACGGGTGCCGCAGAAGCGCTCGTACTGCTGGATGCCGATGTATTCGTCGCCGGTCACCAGGCGGCAGCTTCCCGGCTCGTCACCGGTGACGTGCTCGCTGCGGCCCACATGGGTGCCGGTGATGCCGGTGCCGCGCAGGGTGTGCAGGCTCGACACCTTGGTGGGGGCGCGTCCGGGGACCTCCTGGGCATCGGTGACGTACTGGTCGCCGGTGAGCTGGCGACCGGAGCCGGCTTCGTTGCCGGTGACTTTCTCGGAGCGGCCCACCATCACCCCGGAAACCCGGAGGCCGCCATCGGTCTGGGTCTGACCCACCTTGCGCGGGCTGGGGCTGGCGCCACCGCACCAGGAGGCGGCCTGGTTGGCGGAGACGTATTCCGTGCCGGTGACGAGCTTGCAGGTGCCCGGCTCATCGCCGGTGACCTTCTCGGATCGCCCCACCTCGTTGCCAGTGACCCGGTTGCCGTGGGTGGTGGCGCTGACGCGCACCTTGGCCGGCTGGCGGCTGAGCGGACCGCTCTGGCAGAAGGTCTCGAACACCTCAGCGCCCAGATACTCCGTACCGGTGATCACCCGGCAGGTGGCCGCCTCATTGCCGGTGGTCTTGGCGGAGCGGTTGGCCTGGGTGCCGGTCACCACCTGGCCGCCACTGGTCTCGCTGGCGCCCACCTTCCAGGCGGCGTCGGCGGCGGCCGCCTGGCGGGAGCCGTGGCGGTTGGGGCCGGTGGGGCGGCTGCCGCCGCCGTTGCGGGAGCCGCCGGCGGAGCCGATCTTGCTCTTGAGCTCACGCACCTTCTGGGAGAGTTCGCGGCTGCTCATCTCCGGGTTGCCCTGACGGGCAACAGTGGCGGCAACGGAGTTGCTGGGCAGGTTGGCCGACTTGCCGCGCTTGGAGAGGGCGTCGCGGCGGGCCAACACCAGGGCGCGGCTGGGGTTGTGCTGGGCGCTGCGCTTGGGGGTGCTGTTGCGGCCATTGCCCCCGCGGGCTGCCAGGGAACTGGCGAGGGAGGGCGCAGAGGCCGGAGTAGGGGAGGAGATGGGGGTTGCCGCAGCGGGAGGATGGGAGGCGGCGACGGCGACGGCGGCCGGGCGACGGGCGTCTTCGACGCGGGTGCGATCCCGGGAGGTGTCGGCGCGCTTGCCGCGGCGGGAGAGGGCCTCGCGGCGGGCCAGCACCAGCTCGCGGCTGGGGTTGGACACCGGGCGGGCCGCACGGAGGCCGGCGCCGCCGGCCGGGGCCACCAGGGGCTCGCGGCTGCGGCGCGGGGCCCGGCCCGACGAGGAGGCGGGAGCCACCGCCGGAGCGGAACGGGCCTGCACCGAGGGGGTGGCGGAGGCCGCGACGGGGTTGGAGGCGGGGGCCGCGATGGTGCGGCTCGGGCGGGCATCCGCGGCGGTGCGGATGCGACCGGGGGCCGAAGCGAAACGCCCGGCGGACTTCTTGCCGCCGTTGGTGAGGGCCTTGCGGCGCTCCAGGGCTGCTTCACGACTGGATGTGCTGGCCATATCCGCCCGGATGTAAGGAGGTGAAGAAGAGGAACAGCCCTGCCCCCCACCGTTCCGGGATCACGTCCACAAACGCGCCGGCAGGTGGGGATGGGACGGCGCGGACCCTGGGGTGCGGCCGTCGGTTCAGGCTGGCGAAAAAGCGGGTCCCGGTCGAAAACCGGGACCGGAGGCTGAAGCGTGGCTCAGCGGCCTTCGAACACCACGAAGCAGGCACCCTGGCTCTGGGTGTAGGCGTCGTAGCCCACCAGACGGACATGGTGATCCGGGTAGGCGCGGTGGCAGGCCTCGAGTTCGCTGACGATCACGCCGAGATCCTTCTCGCCGAAGAAGGGCAGTTTCCAGTACGACCAATAGGTGGCCATGGAACGGCTGGGGTGGATGTGCTCAACGAGCGGGCTCCAACCCTGGGCAATGATGTACGCGATCTGGTCGTAGATCTCGTCCTGGGTCATCGGCGGCAGGAAGCCGAACGTCTCCAGGGTGGCGACTGTCTGATAGTCACCCACGGTGCTCTTGAAGGGCATGGGGATCCTTGGGGATGGGGGGTGTGGACAGGGACGGTGCGGTCTGCGGCGATCCGGGGGCGAAAACACTCCGCCCCACGGATTCAGCGCGGCCGCATCACTGAACGTCGAGCTTGTCGACGGTGTCGAACTCGAACTTGATCTCCTTCCAGGTCTCGAGGGCGATCGCCAGCTCAGGGCTGTGCTTGGCGGCTTCCGTGAGGATGTCGCGGCCTTCCTTCTCGATCTCCCGCCCGGCGTTGCGGGCCTTGACGCAGGCTTCGAGGGCCACCCGGTTGGCAGCGGCGCCAGCGGCCGAACCCCAGGGGTGACCATGGGTGCCACCACCGAACTGCAGCACGGAGTCGTCGCCGAAGATCGCCACCAGGGCGGGCATGTGCCACACGTGGATGCCGCCGGAGGCCACGGCGAACACGCCGCCCATGGAACCCCAGTCCTGATCGAAGAAATTGCCGCGGCTGCGGTCTTCGGGGACGAACGACTCACGCAGCTGGTCGATGTAGCCGAGGGTCGACTGGCGGTCGCCCTCCAGCTTGCCCACCACGGTGCCGGTGTGCAGCTGGTCGCCACCGGAGAGGCGCAGGCACTTGGCGAGCACCCGGAAGTGGATGCCGTGCTTGGGATGGCGGTCGATCACCGCGTGCATGGCGCGGTGGATGTGGAGGAGCATGCCGTTCTTGCGGCACCACTTCGCCAGGCCGGTGTTGGCCGTGAAGCCACCGGTGATGTAGTCGTGCATGATGATCGGCTGCCCGAGCTCCTTGGCGAACTCGGCCCGCTCATACATCTCTTCGGGGGTGGCGGCGGTGCAGTTGAGGTAGTGCCCCTTCTTCTCACCGGTTTCCTCCTGGGCGGAGCGCACGGCTTCGGCGACGAACTCGAAACGGTTCTGCCAGCGCTGGAAGGGCTGGGAGTTGATGTTCTCGTCGTCTTTGGTGAAGTCGAGACCGCCGCGCAGGCATTCGTACACCACCCGGCCGTAGTTCTTGCCCGAGAGGCCGAGCTTCGGCTTGATCGTGCAGCCCAGCAGGGGACGGCCGTACTTGTTCATGCGGTCGCGCTCGACCACGATGCCGTTCGGCGGACCCATGCAGGTCTTGATGAAGGCCATCGGGAAGCGGATGTCTTCCAGGCGCAGGTGGCGCAGGGCCTTGAAGCCGAACACGTTGCCCACCAGGGAGGTGAGGACGTTGGTGATCGAGCCTTCCTCAAACAGGTCGAGGGGATAGGCGATGAAGGCGTAGAACGACTCTTTGTCGCCCGGCACGTCTTCAATGCGGTAGGCGCGGCCCTTGTAGAAGTCGAGGTCGGTGAGGAGCTCGGACCACACGGTGGACCAGGTGCCGGTGGAGGATTCGGCGGCCACAGCGGCGGCCACTTCCTCCTTGGGAACGCCTTCCTGGCCGGTGCACTTGAAGCAGGCCAGCAGGTCGGTGTCGAGGGGGACGTAATCAGGAGTCCAATACGTGTCGCGGTACTCCTTGACCCCGGCGTCGTACTTCTTGCTCATGGGAGATCTCCGGTTGGGTCGTGGGAAAGGTCAGGGTGCGGGTGGCGTCAGCGCCGGCGCACCTCAGTCCTTCAGGCCCCCGAAGTTGCTGTTCAGCGCCGGCTCAACCTCACGGTGCGGGCGGGCGATGATGTGGGCGGCCACCAGGCCGTCGCCCACTCGCTCGCAGGCGTCAGCGCCGGCGCGAACGGCGGCGTTGACGGCACCGGTTTCGCCGCGCACCAGCACGGTCACATAACCGCCACCGACGAACTCCCGGCCGATCAGGCGGACCTCGGCGGCTTTCGTCATCGCGTCTGCCGCTTCGATGGCAGGCACCAGCCCGCGGGTCTCGATCATGCCGAGGGCGATGCCCATGGTTTCGTTTGCCATTACCTGCTCCTGGAGGAGGGGGGTGGAATGTTCGCTCGCCACCCTCCTCCCGCGCCGGACCCCCCGTCAAGCCATCGGAGGGTTCAGGGCCATCAAGGTTTCGCGCTTGAAAGATAAGGAGAGCTGATCAACGCAAAACAAAACGTAAGGATCTCTGGGGTGGCGGCCGCTACAGCCCCGGTTTAAAAGGCCTCGGCGTCCGCCAGAAAGCCCACGCCGCCGTAGCGGGCCAGCACCGGCTTCACGGCGCGGCGCACCGCCTCCGCCTGTTCCGGCGTGCAGAACACGATCACGTGGGCGTTGGCGCCCAGGCCGCTGAAGTCCATCGCCTCGGAGATCTCTCCCGCCAGGCCCATGCCGGTGACATGGCGCACCACCGAGTAGCCGGGGGCGCCGGCGCGGCGGATCGCCTCGCAGATGCGCGCCAGCTCGCGATCGGTGATGAACAGATCGATGCGTTTCATCGGCAGGACTCAGGAGGCGGGCAGGAACCGCTGGGCCAGCGCCAGGTACAGGGGGATTCCCACCACCACGTTGAACGGGAAGGTGACTCCCAGGGCGCTGGAGATGTACAGGCTGGGGTTGGCTTCAGGCACGGTCATCCGCATCGCCGCCGGCACGGCGATGTAGGAGGCGCTGGCGCAGAGCACCATGAACAGGAGCGCATCGCCCACCCCCAGCCCCAGCAGCCTGGAGAGCAGCAGGCCCACCGCGGCGTGCACCAGCGGTGCGAGCACCGCGAAGCCCACCAGGAAGGCGCCGGCCCGGCGCAGATCCTGCAGCCGCTGGGCCGCCACCAGCCCCATGTCGAGCAGGAAGAAGCAGAGCGCGCCGTAAAAGAGCTTGTCGGTGAAGGGCTCCATGCGGGCCAGGCCGGAGGGGCTGAAGGCCGTGACCAGATAGCCGATCACCAGGCTGCCGATCAACAGGAACACCGAGCCGTTCAGGAAGGCCTCCTGCAGCACCTCGCGCCAGCGCAGCGGCTGGGCCTGCCCCCCGTGGCGGCCGGCCAGCTTGGCCAGCACCACCCCCACCACGATCGCTGGCGATTCCATCAGCGCCAGGGCCGCCACCATGAAGCCGTCGAAATGGATCTGCAGGAT
>JBILEP010000065.1:0-8626 GCA_044352045.1 Cyanobium sp.
CGCAGATCCTTCACCAGCTGGTAGGGGTGGAACACGTAGTTGCGGATCTGGTTGCCCCAGGCCGCTTCCACGATGTCGCCCCGGATGTCGGCGATCTCGGCGGCCCGCTGCTCCTGGGCGATCACCAGCAGCTTGGCCATCAGCAGCGCCATCGCCTTCTCTTTGTTCTGAAGCTGGGAGCGTTCCTGGGTGCAGCGCACCGCCAGGCCGGTGGGGATGTGCAGGATGCGCACGGCCGTTTCCACCTTGTTCACGTTCTGGCCGCCGGCGCCGCCGGAGCGGGAGGTGGTGACCTCCAGATCTTTCTCGGGGATGTCGAGCTTCACCTCCTCCTCGAGCTTGGGCATCACCTCCACGCCGGCGAAGCTGGTCTGGCGCTTGTCGTTGGCGTTGAACGGCGAGATCCGCACCAGCCGGTGCGTGCCCTTCTCGTTGCGCAGGTAGCCGTAGGCGTAGCGGCCCTCGATTTCGATCGTGCAGCTCTTGATGCCCGCCTCCTCCCCCTCGGAGAGCTCGTCCACGGTCACCTTCATGCCGTGGTCCTCCGCCCAACGGGTGTACATGCGCATCAGCATCAGCGCCCAGTCCTGGGCATCGGTGCCACCGGCGCCGGCGTTGATGCTGATCACCGCCCCTTCCTTGTCATAGGGGCCGGAGAGCAGCCGCTCCAGCTCCCAGCGGTCGAGGTCGGCCCGCAGCTGGCGCAGCCCGGCGGCGGCTTCCTCGAGCATCTCCTCGTCCGCCTCCAGCTCCTGAAGCTCCAGGGTGGCCCGGGCGTCGTCCACGGCGGACCGCCAGCGGCTGAGCTGCTCCAATTGCTGCTTCACCTCATCGAGCAGGCGCATCTGCTTCTGGGCCTGCTGCTGGTCGTCCCAGAAGCCGGGCTGGGCGGCGAGCTGCTCCAGGTCCTGCTGGCGTGCCTTCAGGGCAGGGACGTCAAAGGCAGTCCTGGGCATGGCCCAGGCGGTCGGTGAGATCGGAGAGGTCGCGCTTGAAGTCGGTGAGGTCGAGCACGGGGAGGCAGGGCCGCTGGCATGACGCTACAGCGGCCCTTGGACGGGGGGCAGGCGGCCGTTGGAGCAAGGAAATGATGAAACGAACATGGAGATCGCGACTCCGTGTTGACGGGCCAATGCGCCCGGCATAACTTGAGTTGAGACTGTTGGTGCCACAATGCCCGCTCCCTGGAAACGTCTTCCGGCGGCGCTTCGTCCCTCCTCTCGCCACCATGCCATTTGGGCACTGTCGCTTGCGGTTGGCGCGTCCTTCGCCTGCGGCGAGGCCAAGGCATTAATCGTGCCGGTAACCAGTCGTTCCCAACTGGCCGGTTTCGGCAACGAATTCATCGACTGGGGAGCTCTGGGCGCCGCCGGAGCGTCCATCCCGCAAGCCTTCACAACAACCACCGATGCGGGTACATCGGTGGTTGTCTCGATGGATTATCTCAGCGATTTTAAACGGTTGGATCAGCAGCCAATTGATCCGCTTGGAACACCCTGGCAGGGCAATTTCTCGGTCGGAGATAAACTATTATTTACAGATGTCTCCGCTAACGACCCAAATCCATTGTCCATTGTCTGGAGCCCCCTGAGTTCTGGGTATGCCGCTGCCGGCACCCAGATCCAGACCAGCAACCCTGGCGGGTTCACTGCGCGTGTGACCGCCTACGACGCCACCAATGCTTTGCTTGGCTCTGTTGATGTGAATGGTAATTCCACTTCCAATCCTGGGGAGGCTATTTTCGTTGGTATTCGCACGACATCGTCGGCCGCTCCCATTTTCAGAGTGGATTTCTCGATCCTCCCGGGCAGCTCTGAGATCTCTTCTTTTGCCATCAACCGAGTTGATTTCAACACGGCTTTTGATTACCCTGTCGATGTGGTGCCTGCCCCGATCCCGCTTCTCGGCATCAGCGCTGGCTTCGTCTACAGTCGCAGGCTGAAAGCAAGGCTCAAGGCTGCTCGGCAACGCTGAATTTCATCTGGCATCTCGGCTGACCGTTAGGTTTTCGAACCGTTGACGCCTTGGGCATTCGTCCGAGCCGAGACCCATTGCCACATGGTGTTACTCATCGGGGGTCACCTCCTGCCCTCGGCGATTCTGCCCCTGAAGTTGAAAAAGCCGACGATGCCCCTGCTGACCATCGCTGTCTCGACGAGCGTTCCACCATTGGTCTGCGGCCCAAGCCCATTCATCGGTTGCGCTGTCCCGAACCTGTGAGCGCCACCGCCTTGGGTGATGGCGCCCAGTTGTTTGTCCTGGATCCGATCGAGCGGCTTAACCCCGCCCGCGATTCCAGTGTCGCCCTGATGCAGGCCGCCCAGCGGGCCGGGCTGCCGGTGTGGGTCTGCACCCCGGTGGACATCTCCGCGGCGGAGCACCCGCACTCGGGCCACACCGCCTGGGCGGTGGCCCGGCCGCTGACGCTGGCGGCGATCGCACCGAACGCCGATGGTTGGTGGGTGCCCGAGCCCTGGCATCAGCTTGGTGAAGCGGAGCGCCGGCCGCTGGAGCGTTTTGCCCACGTGTGGATGCGCAAGGATCCGCCGGTGGACGAGGCCTATCTCTACGCCACCCACCTGCTGGAGCTGGCGGAGCGGCGCGGCGGCGTGCAGGTGCTGAATCGGCCGGCCTCCCTGCGGGCCTGGAACGAGAAGCTCAGTTCCCTGCGCTTCAGCCACCTGATGGCCCCCACCCTGGTGAGCGGTCGGGTTGACCAGCTGGCGGCCTTCACCGCCGAGCAGGGGGAGGTGGTGCTCAAGCCCCTCGGTGGTCGGGCCGGCCAGGGGGTGGTGTTCGCCTCCGCCGGCACGCCTGGGCTGCGGGCCCTGCTCGAGCTGGTCACCGACCAGCAGCGGTTGCCGGTGATGGTCCAGGCCTTCCTGCCGGGGGTGAGCGCCGGCGACAAGCGCATCCTGCTGGTGGATGGCGAACCCCTTGGGGCGGTGAATCGGGTGCCGAGCGCCGGGGAGTTCCGCAGCAACCTGGCGGTGGGGGGCGCGCCACAGGCCACCGGGCTGAGCGAGGTCGAGCGGGCGATCTGCGTCGAGCTGGCGCCGGCCCTGCGTCAGGAAGGGCTGTTCTTCGTCGGCATCGATGTGATCGATGGCCGGCTCAGTGAAATCAACGTCACCAGCCCCACGGGGGTGCGGGAGGTGGAACGGCTGGGCGGCGTACCCCTCGCCGATCTCACCATCGAGCGGCTGCTGGCGGCGCCGGCTCCGTCGCCAGGTTGAGCTGCTGCTGCAGCACCCCCAGCTTCAGGGCCACCTCCTCCAGCTCCCGCTCCGGCCGCGACCCGCGCACCAGCCCCGCGCCAGCGGTGAGGTCGAGCTGGCCGTCGCGCAGGATGCCGCTGCGAATCGCCACCCGCAGATCGGCATCGCCCTCACTGTCGATCCAGCCGATCGGGGCGGCGTAGTGGCCGCGCTCGAAGGGCTCGAGGCTGCGCAGCCAGGTCATCGCCTGCCGCCGCGGCAGCCCCGCCACCGCCGGGGTGGGGTGCAGGGCCTCCGCCAGGCTGAGCAGCCGCTGCCCCTGCTCCCGCCCCAGCCGCGCCGTGATCGGACTGTGGAGGTGCACCAGGCTGCCGTGGCGGGCGAGGCGGGGATGGCGCGGCCGGCGGGGGGTCAGGCCCGCCCGCCGCAGCACCGCCGTGATTGTCTCCACCACCAGCTCGTGTTCGTGGCGGTCCTTGCTGGAGCGCAGCAGCCCGTGCGCCGGCTCGCCCCACGGGGCGGTGCCGGCCAGGGCATCGCTGCGCAGCTGACCCTGGCTCAGGCACAGGAGTCGCTCTGGAGAGGCCCCCAGCAGTGCTTCGCCATCGGCCTGCTGCCAGAGGAAGCGGCAGCTGCCGGGCTGGCTGCGGCGCAGCTGGGCCAGCAGCTGCAGGGGATTGAGGGGCCCATCGAGCTGCAGCCGCTGGCGCACCGCCAGCACCAGCTTGCGCAGCTCGCCGCTCTCCACCAACTCCAGGGCCTGCTCCAGGGCGGCTCGGTAGCCCGCATGCCAGCTGCTGGCCTGGGCGTTCACCATCAGCTCCGGCGGCTCCGTCAGGGCTTTGCCGCCGTCGTGGCGCTCCAGGAGCCGAGCCCTCTCCCAGAGCTCCTCGGCCACGCTGCGGGCGGTCACGCCGCCCCCCAGCACCCGGTGCAGGCGCAGCCAGCAATGGCGGCCCTGGCGGCTGAGCTGCCAGCGGGGCAGCACCGCCTGCACCCCGGGGGCACCCGTGCCTTGCTGCAGGGGGCTGTCGAAGAAGGCGAAGGCCAACAGCACCCGCGGCCGCGCCAGCGCCGGTGCGTCCTGGGGCGGGCAGGCCAGGCGGCTGAGGCTCAGGCTGCTGAAGCGCTGGGCCAGCTCGAAGCGACGGGGGCCGCTCAGCTCCAGGCAATTGCAGCGGCCGGCGGCCGCTAGGCACAGGCCGGGGGCCCCGTCCCAGAGGAAGCGGAAGCCACCGGATCCTTCATCCGCAGGGCTCGCCAGCGTGGGCAGAGCCGTGAGGGGATCAAGGGGAGCAAGGGGAACGGCCAGGCTCAGCACCCCCTCCTCCTCCTGGCGAGCGGCCCCGGCGCGTTCCAGGGCCCGGGCGGCGGCGGCGGCGGCCTCCAGCAGCTCCGCGAAGCCGGTGGCGCGGTCCTGGCGGCCGGCTTCGGGATCGGCGTACGGGGGGGCCTGCACCGGGGGCGCCTCGGGACCGGGGGAAAGGCTGCTCAAATGTATGGGTCTTTGCACGCCCGCCGCCCGCGGCTGCCATGTCCGAGCATCAGGTCGTCGCAAGCCGTTACGCCCAGCTGGCGCCTCCCCCGGGCGGCGCCGCCGCGGCGGACCGCTCCCGGCTCTGGCGGGCGGCGATCAAGGGGCCGATGTACGCCGTCGCCGTGATGCCCGTGCTTCTGGCGGTGGGCTGGCGGTTGGGGAGGGGCCTGCCGGTGCGGTTCGACCAGCTGCTGCTGTTCCTGATGGCCGCGGTGCTGCTGCTGGCCTGGGAGAACCTGGCCAACGATGTGTTTGACGCCGATACCGGTGTCGACACGCATGGCAAGCCCCATTCCGTGGTGAATCTCACCGGCCGTCGCGACCGGGTGGCCTGGCTCGCCAACGGCTGCCTGGCGTTGGGGTTGGCGCTGATGGCCGTGGTGGCGCTGCGCAGCACTCCCGCCGTGCTGGCCCTGGCGCTGGCCTGCTGCGGCCTGGGGTATGTGTATCAGGGGCCGCCCTTCCGGCTCGGCTACCGGGGCCTGGGGGAGCCCCTCTGCTGGCTCGCCTTTGGGCCCTGCGCCACCGCCGCCGCGCTGCTGGCGGTGGCGCCGCCCCCCGCCGGCGCGGCCGCCGCCGCCATTCCCTGGGGCACCGCCGTGGTACTGGGGGCCGGCCCCGCCCTGGCCACCACCCTGGTGCTCTTCTGCTCCCACTTCCACCAAGTGGCGGAGGACGCCGCCCACGGCAAGCGATCGCCGGTGGTGCGGCTCGGCAGCGCCCGCGCCGCCGCGCTTGTGCCCTGGTTCGTCGCCGCCAGCCTGGCGCTGCAGTGGGCACCGGTGCTGCTGGGCTGGTGGCCGCCGACGGCCCTGCTCGGGGTGGTGGGCCTGCCCCCCGCCCGCGGCCTGATCCGCCTGCTGGGGATGCACCACGACGAGCCGGAGCGGATCAGCGGCAGCAAGTTCCTCGCCCTGCGCTTTCAGGCCCTCAACGGGCTGGGTTTGGCCGCCGGGTTGGCGTTGGCCGGGCTTTGGTGAACACCGTCCCCCCGGTTTCCGTTCAGCCGCAGGCCGCCAGCCTGCGGCTGGCCTGGCGGCCCTTCCACTTCTCCCTGCCCCGTGCCCTGGTCACCGCCCATGGGGCGATGACTGACCGGCGCGGTTGGCTGCTGCGCGTGGAGCGTGGCGATGGGGCGCTCGGCTGGGGAGAGGCCGCCGGGCTGGACGCGGCGGAGCGGCCCCTGCTGCCCGCCGATCTCGCCGTTGCCGGCCCCTGGGCGCAGGACGCGCTGGAGGAGCGCCTGGCGGATCTGCCGGCCCCCTTCGCCTTCGCCCTCGGCCTGGCCCTGGCGGAGCTCGATGGTCTCGGTTCCCCCGCCAGCGGTGGCTGGCGGCCGGCGCCGCCCTCGGCCCTGCTGCTGCCCGCCGGGCTTCAGGCTCCGGCGGCCCTGCGGGCGGCCCTGGCCGTCGCCGCGCCGCCGCCGGCGGTGAAGTGGAAGGTGGCCGTCGATGCCGACGCCAGGGAGCGCCAGGCGCTGGAGGAGCTGCTGGCGCTTCTGCCCGGCGGCTGCCGCCTGCGGCTCGACGCCAATGGCGGCTGGGACTGGCCCACGGCGGCCGCCTGGGCGGCGCGGCTGGCGCGGGAGGGGCGGCTGGAGTGGCTGGAGCAGCCCCTGCCTCCGCAGGATCGGGAGGGGTTGTGGGCCCTGGCCCGGCGCCTGCCGGTGGCCCTCGATGAATCCCTGCGCCTCTCGCCGTCGCCGCCGGACGACTGGCCCGGCTGGTGGGTGCGCCGGCCGGCGGTGGAGGGGGATCCCCGGCCCCTGCTGGCGGACCTGGCGGCGGGCCGGCCGCGGCTGATGATCAGCACCGCCCTGGAGACGGGCATCGGCTGGCGGTTGGTGGCCCACGCGGCGGCGCTCCAACGGCTTGGGCCCACCCCCGCCGCCCCCGGGCTGGCCCCGGGCTGGCGGCCGCAAGGCGGCCTGTTCGCCGCCGACCCCCAGGCGGTGTGGGAGGCGGCGGCATGATCCTGCGCTGCGGCGAAGGGCGCGATCCGGCAGAGGCGGGGGCGGCCCTGGAGCGGGCCTGGCGCGGCGGAGCGCTGGTGGCCCTGGCTGGACCCGGCGAGGCGGACCGCCTGGCGGCGGCCCTTGGGCCTGATCCCGCCGGCCTGTCCGCCCGCCTCGGCCGGGGACCAGGGGTGGTGGTGGGCAGTGGCGGCAGCCGTGGGGAGAGGCGCTGGTGCGTCCAGCCCCTGGCCCACCTGGAGGCCAGCGCCGACGCCAGTGCCGCCTGGCTGATGGCCCAGGGCCTCGACCCCGCGGCATGCCTGCTTCTGAATCCCCTGCCCTTGCACCACATGAGCGGTCTCCTGCCGCTGGTGCGCTGCCGTCGCTGGGGGGCTTCCCTGCGCTGGCTGCCGTCGGATCTGCTCCGCCAGCCGGAACGCCTGGCCGCGGCCGCTCCCTTGCCGGCCGACCGGCCGGTGCTGCTCTCGCTGGTGCCCACCCAGTTGGGCCGCCTGCTCGCCGCTGACGCGGGCCGCGCCTGGCTGGCGGGCTGCGCGGTGATCTGGGTGGGGGGCGCTGCCCTGCCGGAGGCCCAGGCGGCGGCGGCCCGGCGGGCGGGGCTGCCCCTGGCCCCCTGCTATGGCGCCACCGAAACCGCCGCGATGGTGACGGCCCTGGCGCCGGTGGAGTTCCTGGCGGGGGTGGCGGGGTGTGGCCGGCCCCTGGCGGATGTGCAACTGCGCCTCGGCGAGGCGGGAGCCCTGGAGGTGCGCACCGGGCGCCTGGGTTCCGGCTGGCTGGAGGGGGGGAATCTGCAGCCCCTGCCGGTGGATGGCGAGGGCTGGTGGCGCAGCGGCGATGCCGCGGTGCTGACGGGCGATGGTGGCCTGCAGTTGCGGGGCCGGCTCGATGGCGCCCTGCTCAGCGGTGGCGAGACCGTGTTCCCCGAGCCGCTTGAGGACCGCCTGCTCCAGCAGGCGGTCGCCGCCGGCCTGCCCGTCACGGCTCTGCTGCTGCTGGGGGAGGACGACCCGGAGTGGGGCCAGCGGCTGGTGGCCCTGGTGCGGCCGGCCACGGGCGCGGCCGTCGCTCCCCTGCTGGTGGCCCTCGCCGCCCTGGTGGCCGCCTGGCCGCCGGCCGAGCGGCCGCGGCGCTGGCTGGCCTGCCCCGCCCTCGCGCCCTCCGCCGCGGGCAAGTGGCAGCGCGGCCGCTGGCGGCTTTGGTTGCAGCGCCAGCCAACGGTGGCGCCGCCTGCCTAAGTTGCCGTCGCCCCCCCCCGTGGGCCACTCCGCTGACCCTCCCGATCTTCCCGCCGCTGCCCCCGCTGCTGCCCCCGCTGCTGCCGTCGTCCGCGCAGCCGTGGTTGGGTACCGGTGCCGCCCGGGCCAGGCTGCGCTGGTGCCGGCGCTGGATCCTCAGTCTCTGCGGTCTGCTCTCCGCCCTGGCCCTGGCCGCCGCCGCCGCCGCGGGCGGCCATCCGCTCGAGCTGCTCGCGGCCCTCTCGCCGCTGCAGGTGGCGGGGCTGCTTTGGCTTGTCACGCGCCTGGTCTGAGTCCCGGGCGCAGGGGTGACGGCACCGCAAGCGGGAGAGCAATCCCGCCGGTCGGGGTCGTGCTGGTCAGCCTGCTGCCCCCTAGAGCGGTTGCACGCCAGCGGCCAGGGCTGAGGCCTCCAGCCAGCGATGGATGGGCTCCGGCAGGGGGCAGCGCTCCCGGCTGGCCGCCGCGATCGCCAGGTGTCGGGTGAGGCCACGGGCCACCTCCTCGCCGTCGCGCCGGAAGCGGTAGCGCAGCTCGAACCCTCCGGGATCCAGGCGCCCGGGGATCAGGGAGATGGCCAGGGGATCGCCGCAGCGCAGCGGCCGCCGGAAGTCGGCGGCGCAGTGCACGATCGGCAGGGCCACCGGCGGCACCCCAT
>JBILEP010000066.1:0-8573 GCA_044352045.1 Cyanobium sp.
TGCACCGGCACGAAGTATTTGGGGCGGGTGAGGGCGAGCATCAATTTTTGATCCTCCTGGCTGCCGTGGCCGGAAACGTGGATGCCCTCGCCCTTGCCATAAACCACCCGGGCGCCGAGCATCATCAGACGATCAATGGTGTTGACCACCGAAATCGTGTTGCCGGGAATCGGGCTGGCGGAGAAGATGATCGTGTCCGAGGACTTCACCTGCACCTGCGGATGCTCGCCGCGAGAGATGCGGCTGAGGGCGGCCAGCGGCTCCCCCTGGCTACCGGTCATCAGCAACAGGGTTTCCCGGTCGGGCAGATCGCGGATCTGCTTGATCGGCACAAACAGATCATCCGGGCAGTGCATATAGCCGAGCTCGCGCGCCTTGGCGATCACATTCAACATCGAACGACCCAGCAGCGACACCTTACGGCCGTGCTTCATGGCCAGCTCCAGGATCATCGCCACGCGCTGGGTGGAGCTGGCGAAGGTGGTGAGGATCACCCGCCCTTCGGCATTGCCGATGTGACGGTCGAGGTTGGGAAACACCGAGCGCTCCGGCGGAGTGAAGCCGGGTAGCTCGGCGTTGGTGGAGTCGGAGAACAGGCACAGCACTCCCTTTTCGCCGTAATGGGCGAGGCGCTGAATATCGAAGTTTTCGCCATCCACGGGCGTGTGGTCGAATTTGAAATCGCCCGTGAACACCACCACGCCGACGGGCGTGGTGATGGCGAGCGAGAAGCTGTCGGAGATCGAGTGGGTATTGCGGATGAATTCAACCGAGAAGTGCTGGCCAACCTTCACCACATCGCGGGGCCGCACCGTCTGGATGGTGGTGCGATCGGTAACACCGGCTTCCTCCATCTTGCCCTGCAACATCGACATGGCCAGACGCGGCCCATAGATGACGGGAATGTTGATGTGGCGCAGGTGATAAGGAATACCACCGATGTGGTCTTCATGGCCGTGGGTGACGATCATGCCGCGGATGCGCTTCTGGTTCTCGCGCAGGAAAGCGGTATCGGGCAGCACCACATTGACCCCGTGCATGCCATCGCTGGGAAAGGCGAGGCCGGCATCGACGAGCATGAGGTCGTCGCCGTATTCAAAGACGCAGGTGTTTTTACCAATCTCATGCAAACCGCCCAGCGGAATCACCCGCAGGCAGGGCTGCTGCGGGGTGCGCGCAGCGGTGGCGGAGGGTTTGGCGCTGGATTTGGCGGAACCGTTCTGACTGTTCATGTAAGCGGAAAAAGGGAAAAGAAAAGACGGAAGGCTTGAAACGATGGAGCGCAGGCCTTGGCGTCAGGTGGGACGCAGGGCGGCGAGGATCGAACTGAGGCGTTGGCGCACGTCGTGATCGGCGGAGACGAGGGGAAGTCGGGGGGGACCCACCGGCCAGCCTTCGAGTTCCAGGGCGGCCTTGACGGGGATGGGGCTGGTGGTGCAAAAGAGACCCTTGAACAGCGGCAGCAGGCGCTGATGCAGGGCGAGGGCGGTGGCGATGTCGCCCTCCAGGAAGGCGCGCACCATCGCCTGGATTTCAGGTCCGACGAGATGGCTGGCGACACTCACCACACCGACGGCACCCACCGCCAGCATCGGCAGGGTGAGGGCATCGTCACCGCTGTAGACCGCCAGGCGATCACCGCAGAGGCCCCGCAGCTGGCTCACCTCATCCGTGGTGCCGCTGGCGGCCTTGTAACTGATGACGTTGGGAAGATCGAGGAGCCGGGCCGTGGTCTCTGGCTGAAGGCTGCACCCGGTGCGGCCGGGGATGTTGTAGAGCATCAGCGGCAGCTCGGGGGCGGCAGCGGCGATGGCGCGGAAATGGGCCTCCAGGCCCTCCTGGGGCGGGCGGTTGTAGTACGGCACCACCACCAGGGCCCCGTGGGCGCCCTGCTCGACGGCCTGCGCCGTGGCCTCGACCGCTTCGGCCGTGCAGTTGCTGCCGGTGCCCGCCAGCAGGAAGGCCCGCGCCCCCACCGCCTCCCGCACGGCGGCGAACAGTCGGTGTTGCTCCTCCCAGCTGAGGGTGGGCGATTCACCGGTGGTGCCGCAGAGCACCAGACCATCCGAGCCCCGGCTCACGAGATGGTCCGCCAGACGGGCCGCCAGGGCCAGATCCACCGAGCCGTCGGGGGCGTAGGGGGTCACCAGGGCGGTGACCACCCGGCCGAAGGGAACGGGCATGGCAACCCGACTCATGGAGCACCTCCCGCCGGGGCTGGACTCGGCCCCTGCCGCAGCAGCTCGGCGATCTGAATGGCGTTCAGGGCAGCGCCCTTGCGGATCTGATCCCCGCAGAGCCAGAGCTCCAGGGCCCGGGGTTCGCTCAGGTCCTGGCGGATGCGGCCCACCGCCACGGCATCGCGGCCGGTGACATCGGTGGGCATCGGGAAGCGTTGGGCTTGCCAGTCGTCGATCAGCTCCACCCCGGGGGCGGCGGCCAGGATGCGGCGCGCCTCCTCTACCGGGAAGGGCTCCTCAAACTCCAGGTTCACCGCCTCGGAGTGGGCCCGCAACACAGGAACTCGCACGCAGGTGGCGGTGAGCCGCAGGTTGGGGAGACCCATGATCTTGCGGGTCTCGTGGAGCATCTTCAACTCCTCTTCGCAGTAGCCGCTGGGCTGCAGCGGGGAATTGTGGAGGAACAGATTGAAGGCGAGGGAGTGGGGCAGCACCTCGCTGCGCGGGCTGCCCCCCTCGAGCACGGTGCGGCTGAGGCTCTTCAGCTCCTCCATCGCCCGGGCGCCGGCGCCGCTGGCGGACTGATAGGTGGAGACCACCACCCGCCGCAGGGGCCGACAGGCCGCCAGCGGCGCCAGGGCGACGGTGAGCAGGATCGTGGTGCAGTTGGGGTTGGCGAGGATGCCCCGGTGCGCGAACGCCGCCTCCGGATTCACCTCCGGCACCACGAGCGGCACCTGCGGATCGAGCCGGAAGGCGCTGGAGTTGTCGATCACCAGCGCACCGGCAGCAACGGCCAGAGGCGCCCACTGGCGGGAGATGGAGCCGCCGGCGGAGGCCAGCACCAAGTCGACGCCCTCGAAGGCCGCCGCGTCGACGGGGCGCACCGCGAGGCTCTGGCCCTGCCAGTGGAGGGGCTGGCCGGCGGAGCGGGGGGAGGCCAGGGGGATCAGCTCCGCCACGGGAAAATGCCGCTCCTCCAGGAGCTGGAGCAATTCCTGCCCAACCGCTCCGGTGGCGCCGAGCACCGCGACCCGCAGCGGGCGGCTCGGCAGAAGCCAGGGGGTGCCCGGCTGGCTGGTGTTGGCGGGGCTTTCGGAAGGGGGGGCGGCGGTCAACGGAAGCGGCGGAGGAGAAGAGAAGCCTGGCGCAGGCGGACGGGGAGAACCTGCGGAAAAAGGGAAACGGAGGGTGGGTCGGGTGGAGTCTGGGAAGCAGGACTGAAGGGGTGAAGCGGGACGTCCGTCAGTGAACCGGCGTTGCTACCGGAATGAAAACCGGCCTGAGCGCCGGGCTGGATATGACCATGTTCTGCGTCGACAGAACAATACGTGGCGAATCGCCGGTCCGCCAGTTTCTAGGATCGCAGGCTGCCCTGTTCTTCGGGATCCGGCCCATGAGTCCTGCCGCCAGCTCCAGCTCCGCCTCCGCCACCCCGGCCAAATCCACCGCCAAGAACGGCGGCGATGGGGGCGACCTGAAGGTGAGCGCCGCGGAGCGTCCCCGCAGCCGGATGGCGCTTGAGGTGTGCGTGCCGGGCGGCCGCTGCCAGGCCAGCTACGAGAGCGCCCTGGAGAAGTTGAGTCGCAGCGTGCGGCTGCCCGGGTTCCGCAAGGGCAAGGTGCCCCGCCCGGTGCTGCTCCAGCAGATCGGCCCCCTGCGCATCCGCGCTACCGCCCTGGAGGATCTGGTGGATAGCGCCTTCCGCGACGCCCTGTCTCAGGTGGAGATCGCCGCCCTGGGGCGCCCCGAGCTCACCGAGGGCTTCGAGACGGTGCTGGAGCGGTTTGAGCCCGGCCAGGAGCTCACCTTCACCCTGGAACTCGACGTGCAGCCCACCCCCACGCTCAAGGCCACCCGTGGCTTGAAGGCCGAGATGGAGGCGGTGACCCACGATCCGGGGCGGGTGGATGAGCTGATCGAGCAGTCGCGCCGCCAGCTGGCCACCCTGGTGCCCGTGGAGGACCGGGGCGCCGCCAGCGGCGACGTGGCCCAGGTGAGCTTCCAGGGCAGCTTCAGCGACAGCGGCGAGCCGATCGAGGGCGGCAGCAGCGACGGCATGGAGGTGGAGCTGGAGGAGGGGCGGATGATCCCCGGCTTTGTGGAGGGGATCGTGGGCATGAAGGTGGGCGAGAACCGCACCGTGACCTGCAGCTTCCCGGAGTCGTACCCGCAGCAGGAGGCGGCGGGCCGCCCCGCCTCGTTCGCCATCACCCTGCTCGACCTCAAGACCCGCGAACTGCCGGACCTCGACGACGCCTTCGCCCGCCAGGCCAGCGACAAGGAGACCCTGGCGGAGCTGCGAACCGATCTGGAGACCCGCCTGCAGGAGGACAGCGAGCGGCGACAGAAGGCCAGCCGCCAGGACGCCCTGCTGGAGGCCCTGGTGGAACAACTGGAGGTGGAGCTGCCGGAGACGCTGGTGCAGCGGGAGATCCGCGACCTGGTGGAGCGGACCGCCGGCCAGATCGCCCAGCAGGGGATGGACGTGCGCAAGCTGTTCACCCCGGATCTGGTCCGTTCCCTGATGGACACCTCGCGCCCGGAGGCGGAGGCGCGCCTGCGGCGCAGCCTGGCCCTGCAGGCCCTGGCGGGGGCCGAGGCGATCGAGGTGGCGGCGGCGGACCTGGAGAGCAAGCTGCAGGAGGTGCGCCGCGGCCTCAGCGAGGGGGCCCAGATCGACCCCGACCGACTGCGGAGCGCCGTGGCCGACGACCTGCTGCGCGAGAAGCTGCTCGCCTGGCTGGAGGAGCACAGCACGGTGAGCGAGCGGGCGCCGGAGGCCGCCACCGCGGAGACGGCCAGCGCGGGCAAGGCGATCCGGTCGAGTAAGGGCGCCGCCGGGGCCGACTCCGGATCGGAGCCCATAGATTGATCTCACTCCTTTCGGCTTCCCACCGCAACCGCGTGACCAACGCCCCTTTCCTCCCTGGCCGCCCGGATCCGGGCGGAATCCGCCCCCATCCGGTGCAGAACCTCTGGGGCGGTCCGCTCCCCTGGGCCGCAACCCCGTCCGCAGCGCCCGGGGTGCTGCCCACCGTGGTGGAACAGTCGGGCCGGGGGGACCGGGCCTTCGACATCTACTCGCGCCTGCTGCGGGAGCGGATCATCTTCCTGGGCACCGGCATTGACGACCAGGTGGCCGACTCCCTGGTGGCCCAGCTCCTGTTCCTTGAGGCCGAGGACCCGGAAAAGGACATTCAGATCTACATCAACTCACCGGGGGGCTCGGTAACCGCCGGGCTGGCGATCTACGACACCATGCAGCAGGTGAGTCCCGACGTGGTGACCATCTGCTACGGCCTGGCCGCCAGCATGGGCGCCTTCCTGCTCACCGGCGGCAGCCGGGGCAAGCGCCTGGCTCTGCCCAACGCCCGCATCATGATCCACCAGCCCCTCGGCGGTGCCCAGGGCCAGGCGGTGGACATCGAGATCCAGGCCAAGGAGATCCTCTTCCTCAAAGACACCCTGAACACCTTGATGGCCGAGCACACCGGCCAGCCGCTCGAAAAAATTGCGGAAGATACCGATCGCGACTACTACCTTTCCCCGGCAGAAGCGGTTGAATACGGACTGATTGATCGGGTGGTGAGCGACGTCCCCGTCGCCGCCGCCGCCTCCACCGACGCCTGACCCGTCGGACCCCGCCGCCGACTCCTGCCCGCCCCTCCGGATCCCGCCGTCTCTGGTTTGATCCTTAAGGAGTGCACACGAGTCGTCGGTTCCGGTCAATCCTGGGGATCGGGTCCCCCCGTTCCCGACACCCGCCGGTCGCCCCTGCCGCTCCGCTCCCGCCGATGGCCAAGTTCGACGCCCACCTGAAGTGCTCGTTCTGCGGCAAGTCGCAGGAACAGGTGCGCAAGCTGATCGCCGGGCCTGGGGTCTACATCTGCGACGAGTGCATCGATCTCTGCAACGAGATTCTCGACGAGGAGTTGGTGGAGGGCCACAGCGCCCCCCCGGGCCACCGCCAGACCCCCGACCACAGTCGGCGCCAGCCGGTCAAGAAGAGTTCCAAGCCGGCTCCCACTCTCGCCTCGATCCCGAAGCCCGACCAGATCAAGACCTTCCTCGACCGCCAGGTGGTGGGCCAGGAGCAGGCCAAGAAGGTGCTCTCGGTGGCCGTCTACAACCACTACAAGCGGCTCGCCTGGCAGGGTGATGGCAAGGGCGAGACCGACCAGACCGCCACCCGCCTGCACAAGTCGAACATCCTGCTGATCGGCCCCACCGGCTGCGGCAAGACCCTGCTGGCCCAGTCGCTGGCGGAGATGCTGGATGTGCCCTTCGCCGTCGCCGACGCCACCACCCTCACCGAGGCGGGCTACGTGGGTGAGGACGTGGAGAACATCCTGCTGCGGCTGCTGCAGAAGGCCGACCTGGACGTGGAACAGGCGCAACGCGGCATCATCTACATCGACGAGATCGACAAGATCGCCCGCAAGAGCGAAAACCCCTCGATCACCCGGGACGTCTCCGGCGAGGGGGTGCAGCAGGCCCTGCTGAAGATGCTGGAGGGAACGGTGGCCAACGTGCCGCCCCAAGGAGGCCGCAAGCATCCCTACCAGGACTGCATCCAGATCGACACCAGCCAGATCCTGTTCATCTGCGGCGGCGCCTTCGTGGGCCTGGAGGACATCGTTCAAAAGCGGATGGGCCGCAACGCGATCGGCTTCCTGCCCAGCGGCGACACCCCCTCCCGTCCCCGCGGCGGCAAGGACCGCCATGCGGCGGAGGTGCTGCGCCACCTCGAACCCGACGACCTGGTGCGCTACGGCCTGATCCCAGAGTTCATCGGTCGGCTGCCGGTCACCGCCGTGCTCGAGCCGCTCGACACCCGCGCCCTGGAAGCCATCCTCACCGAGCCCCGCGATGCCCTGGTCAAACAGTTCCAGACGCTGCTGAGCATGGACGACGTGCGCCTCGACTTCGAGGCCGGCGCCGTCGAGGCGATCGCCGAGGAGGCCCACCGCCGCAAGACCGGGGCCCGGGCGCTGCGGGGCATCGTCGAGGAGCTGATGCTCGAGGTGATGTACGACCTGCCCACCCGCCGCGACGTCAAGGCCTTCACGATCACCCGCGACCTGGTGGAGCAGCGCAGCCGGGCCAAAGTGGTGCCGATCCCCGGCAGCCAGCACGAGAACGGGCGGGACGCCCAGGCCTCCGCCTGAGCGGCAGACCCGCCCCGGCCGGTACCGGGTCGGGCAATCCCCACCTGCCCGCTCCGGAGGTCGGCGCGAAGCTGAACCGTGCCTCCCACCTCCGCCTCTTGGCCGCCGCCGACCATCTCCAGGCCCCCCGCCAGCACGGCCTGTTCAACCACCACGGCATCGACCTGGGGGACGGCACGGTGGCCCATTACCTGGAGGGGCGGGAGATCCTGCGCAGCCCCCTGGAGGAATTCAGCCGCGGGCAGCCGATCACCCCTGTGGAATACCCCGAGGGTGGCTGCTCGCCGGTGGGGGTGACCCTGCGGCGGGCGATGGGCCGGCTGGGGGAGCAGAACTACAACCTGCTGTTCAACAACTGCGAGCACTTCGCCCACTGGTGCAAGACGGGCCGGCACCGCAGCTCCCAGGTGGAGGACTGGCTGCACACGGGCAGCCTCGGCGCCCTGGCCCTGGGGCAGTTCGTGCCGGCGGCCCTGCTCACCGGCGCCCGGGTGCTGCTGCGCCAGGGGATCGAGGACCAGCACCTGGAGAGGGGCCGGGAGCTGGCCCTGCGCACGATCGAGCAGCTCGACGGCCTGCGGCGCTCGCTGCAGGAGCGGCTGGAGGAGGAGCTGGCGCGGGCGGAACTGCGCTGGGGAAGCGAGAGCCAGGAGAGCGACCGCCAGTTCCTGCGGCTGCGCCAGGCCGCCCAGGGGCTGGCGGATCAACTGAGCCAGGTGGAGGAGATGGAGGCCCGGCTGGAGCGGCTGCTCGAGTCCGGCGGAGGCCGGTAGCCTGATCGCTCGCTCCTCCGTCCCGCCCCGGCGAGGCGCCCCGCAACCGTCGCGCATGGGACAGGCCTACCAGCCCCTCCATCACAAGTACCGGCCGCAGCGGTTCGACCAGCTGGTGGGTCAGGAGGCGATCGCCGTGACCCTGGCCAACGCCCTGAAGCGGGATCGCATCGCGCCGGCCTACCTGTTCAGCGGCCCACGCGGCACCGGCAAGACCTCCAGCGCCCGCATCCTGGCCCGCTCCCTGAACTGCGTAGCGGGGGATGGGCCGACGCCGGAGCCCTGCGGCCGGTGCGACCTGTGCGTGGCGATCGCGGCCGGCTCCGCCATGGACGTGATCGAGATCGACGCGGCCTCCAACACCGGCGTCGACAACATCCGCGAACTGATCGAGCGCTCCCGCTTCGCGCCGGTGCAGGCGCGCTGGAAGGTGTACGTGATCGACGAGT
>JBILEP010000067.1:0-8504 GCA_044352045.1 Cyanobium sp.
TTTGATGGTGGCATTTTGGTGCACAGCTTTCTCAACATTTTTGACTACCACCGCCAACATGCACCCGCCGCCGGCACGATCCTTGAGGCGCGCTTCATCCCCGGCCAGGTGGTTCTGGAGGTGGATCTTGATATCCTTGAGCCGGAGCAACAGGCCACCGAGGATTCCAGCCTGGCGAACGCGGTGATTCCCAGCCGCTATCTGGAGGCGCATGACCCCACCGGCTACCAATTCGTGCAATGCAGGGGCTTGTTCGTATTGCAAACAGCAATCGGTAAAATTGCGGTCTTGCCGATGGGAATGGCGCACGTCTGCTCGGTTGCCTTCGTGAAACCTGGCAGCCAGGAGCTGATTCGCCTGAACCAAGCGGAACGTGAGGGCCGCAGCTACGAGGAGCAGGTGGCACTGATCAATGCCAAGCTGCAAGCGGAAGTTGTGGGCAAAACCGTGGGCAAAGGCGAGATGATTTCATCCTTTCTTTTCGGCGGCTCCGACATCGTGATGGTGTTTGAGCGGCGTTCCAACGTCAACATCACCGCCCAGGTTGGGGTTCATTACCCGGTGCGCAGCCAGATCGCGACCGCCAATATCGATCAGCTTCTCAACGCCATGGTGTGATCAAGATCACAGACGATCAAGATTCTGATCAAGGGCCCTTCACTCCCTGCTCGCCAAGCTGAAGCAGTTCTGAGTTTTTCCGCCATGTCTTCACTTCGCCCATCGACTGTCCATCGGGTGCTGCATGCCTGCCTGGCGAGCGGTTGCAGTGGCGCACTGCTGCTGACCAACGCCCCGCAGGCAAGCGCCGCCTCGGCCTGCGTGAACTTTGAGCCGACCCCGGCCGCGGGCACCACCTACGGCACACCGCTGGGTCAAACACCGGGCAGCGTGGTGCTGTTTGCCAGCGGCTTGATCGGCTCGGTGGAACGGTTCACCACGCCGGCAGGCGGCAGCTTCTTCAACCTGGCACGGGTGGAGAATCCACCGACTGCGTTCGCCACACCGCCGCGAGCGTTGCGCTTGAATAATATTGCCATGCGCTTCCATTTCTTCGCCCTTCCCTTCCGCCCCACTCGCCTGACCTTCCGTTACCTGGATCTCGGTGGACTCGAGAACCTGGCGATCAATGGCCAGGCCCCCTTTATGGGCAACCTCAGCACTCCTCCGGCCGCGATCGCTGGCTTTGGGATCAGTGCCAGCTCTGCGGCCGTACCGGGTGGTCGCCGTGGCCTTGTCACGATTCAAGGTCCGAACCTGCGCGATGTGAGCATCGGTGGTCAGGAGTTGTGGATCGATCAGGTCTGCGCCAGCAATTGATCGTTGCACTGGCGAAAAGTGGTCCCCTTGGCCAGGCAAGCTGGCGAAGGGGACCAACCGCGATCTCTCGCCGTGTCCAGGCTCGAAGGCGGCCTCAGACCAGCACCGGCAGGCGAGCCGGCTCCGCCGGCTGCAACCGCAGTTTGGCGGTTTCGCCCTCGCCCTCCACCGCCACGGCGATCGTGGCGCCGGGCGGGAAGGAGCCGGCCAGGATCGCCTTGGCGATTGGCGTTTCCAGCTCACGCTGGATGGCGCGCTTGAGCGGCCGGGCGCCGTACACCGGGTCGTACCCCACAGCCGCCAGCCAGTCGAGGGCGGCGGCATCGAGCTGCAGGCCCAGCTTCTTCTCCTCCAGGCGCTTACGCAGGCGCTGCACCTGAAGCTCCACGATCTGGCGCAGCTCTTCTTGTTTGAGGCTGTGGAAGATGATGGTTTCATCGAGCCGGTTGAGGAACTCCGGCCGGAAGTGGCCGCGCAGGGCCTCATTCACCCGCCGCTCCATCTCCGCATGGCGGCCCGGATCACCGGCGAGATCGAGGATCGACTGGCTGCCGATGTTGCTGGTGAGGATCAGCACGGTGTTAGTGAAATCCACGGTGCGGCCCTGGCCATCGGTGACGCGGCCGTCATCAAGGATCTGCAGCATCACGTTGAACACATCCGGGTGGGCCTTCTCCACCTCATCGAACAGGATCACCGCATAGGGCCGGCGGCGCACCGCTTCGGTGAGCTGGCCGCCCTCCTCATAGCCCACATAGCCCGGAGGCGCTCCGATCAGACGGCTGACGGCGTGCTTCTCCATGTATTCGCTCATGTCGATCCGCACCATCGCCTCGTCGCTGTCGAACAGCTGGGAGGCCAGGGCCTTGGAGAGCTCGGTTTTGCCCACGCCGGTGGGGCCGAGGAAGAGGAAGCTGGCGATCGGCCGGTTCGGATCGCTCAGGCCAGCGCGGGAGCGCTGGATGGCATCGGCCACCGCCGAAACGGCCTCCTGCTGGCCGATCACACGCGTGTGCAGTTCGTCCTCCAGGTGCAGCAGTTTGTCCATCTCGCTCTGCACCAGCTTCGCCACCGGGATGCCGGTCCACTTGGCGATCACCTCGGCGATGTCGTCCTCAGTGACCTCCTCGCGCAGCAGGCTCTTGCCATCGTGGCTGCTGTTGAGCTCCGCCTCCTTGCTGGCCAGGCGGCGGTTGAGGTCGCCCAGGGTGCCGTACTCCAGCTCGGCGGCCTTGTTGAGGTCGTAGCTGCGCTTGGCCTGCTCCACCTGCAGCTGCACCTGCTCGATCTCCTCCTTCAGGGCGCTGAGCTCATCGATCGCCCCCTTCTCCTGCTGCCACTGGGCGTTGAGGGCGCTCTGCTGCTCCGCCAGCTCGGCGAGCTCCTTCTCCAGCCGCTCCAGCCGGTCGCGGCTGGCGGTGTCGGATTCGCGGCCGAGGGAGAGCTTCTCCATCTCCAGCTGCAGGATGCGGCGATCGAGTTCGTCGATCTCCTCCGGTTTGGAGGTGATCTCCATCTTCAGGCGGGCGGCGGCCTCGTCCATCAGGTCGATCGCCTTGTCCGGCAGGAAGCGGTCGGCGATGTAGCGGCTGGAGAGCACGGCGGCGGCCACCAGGGAGTTGTCGGCGATGCGCACGCCGTGGTGCACCTCGTAGCGCTCCTTGAGGCCGCGCAGGATCGAGATGGTGTCTTCCACCGTGGGCTGATCCACAAACACCTGCTGGAAGCGGCGCTCCAGGGCCGGGTCTTTTTCGATGTGCTGGCGGTGCTCATCGAGGGTGGTGGCCCCGATGCAGCGCAGCTCGCCGCGGGCGAGCATCGGCTTGAGCAGGTTGCTGGCGTCCATGGCGCCGCCGGTGGCGCCGGCACCCACCACGGTGTGGATCTCATCGATGAACAACACGATCTGCCCCTCAGAGGCGGTGACCTCCTTGAGCACCGCCTTGAGGCGCTCCTCGAACTCGCCGCGGTACTTGGCGCCGGCGATCAGGGCGCCCATGTCGAGGGCGATCAGCTGGCGGTTCTGCAGGGCGGCCGGCACATCGCCGTTCACGATCCGCTGGGCCAGGCCCTCCACGATCGCCGTTTTGCCCACGCCGGGCTCGCCGATCAGCACCGGATTGTTCTTGGTGCGGCGGCTGAGGATCTGCACGGTGCGGCGGATCTCCTCATCGCGGCCGATCACCGGATCGAGCTTGCCGTCGCGGGCGGCGGCGGTGAGGTCGCGGCCGTATTTCTCCAGGGATTCGTAGGTGCCCTCGGGGTTCTGGTCGGTGACGCGCTGGTTGCCGCGCACCGCCTGCACCGCCTCCTTGAGCTTCTCGGCGTTGGTGCCGGCCTGGCTGAAGAGCTGCTTGCCGCAGCGGTCGTCGATCGCCAGGGCGAGCAGCAGGTGCTCGATGGCGATGTAGCTGTCGCCGAAGCTGGTCTTGAGCGCATCGGCCTGATCCAGCACCGTGTTGAGGCCCTTGCCCAGGTAGATGTTGCTGGGGGCGGCGCTGAGGCTGGGCTGGGCGGCGATGAAGGCGTCCAGCTTCTGGCTGAGGGTGCCCACCTCCACGCCCGCCTTGGCCAGGATGCGGGTGGCCAGATCCTGCTGACCGATCAGGGCCGCCAGCAGGTGCTCGCTCTCCATCTGCTGCTGCTTCGCCTGCTGGGCGCGCTGCTGGGCGTCGACGACGGCGGCCCAGGCCTTTTCGGTGAACAGTTCGGCGGTGGGATTCATGGGGAACTCCCCTCAGGGAAGGGGCGTGGCGCTGTATTGGCACCGTATGGACGGCAGGCCGTCGCGGAGCAGGGGGAGGACCGGAATGACATGGGAAGACAACCGCCCAACGGGGCATTGCTAGAGAGGGAAAAGCTCATCGGGCACCCCCGCCCGGTTTCCCGTGCGCCTCTCTCTCCCTGCCCTGCGACCCGCCACCGCAGCCCTGCTGCTCGGCCTCACGGCCCTGGCGCCGCTGCTGCCGGCGGCCCCGACGGCCGCCCGCGGCTTCGCGGTGGCGGGCCCCCGCGGCGGCGGTTTCTACCACTTCGGCGGCGGCTCCTGGGGCGGCGCCCGGCCGGTGGGCGACACCTGGCGCAACGGCTACGAGGGCTGGCATCCCGCCTACGGCCCCGGCGTGCGCCCCGCCTGGACGAACACCAACGGCAACCGCACGCTCGACATCAACCGCAACGTCGACATCAACAACAATTTCTACAACCGCGATTACCACGGCTGGAATGGCGCCTGGTCGAACGGCGGCTACTGGGGCAGCCGGCCCTGGCACACCGGCTGGTATGCCTGGACCCCGGCCAGCTGGGGCTGGTGGGGCGGCAGCGCCGCCGCCTGGGGCCTGGCCGGCCTGGCCACCGGCGTCGCCATCACCGAGCTGGTGAATCAGGCGGCCAACCAGCAGCAGACGGTGTTCCTGGTGCCCGGCACCACCTGGCGGCTCAACTACGGCACGGTGGAATCGGTGGGCACCTACGGGGTGAGCTTCAGCTACGGCACCGACGGTGATGTGACCGTGATGGCGGCCGCCAACTGCCAGCTGGGGCTGCTCAACGGCCAGCCGCCCCAGAATGCCGCCCAGGCCCAGCTGCTCAATGCCGCCTGCCAGGTGGCCTACGGCGGCGGCTGAGCCGCAGGCGCAGCGGGTAGGGCCAGGCGGGGGGTTCGGGTGCCGCAGAAGCGGATCGGGCAGCCATCCGGCCCGTAGACGGCATCCTCGGCCGACAGGCAGCCCATCTTGTTCTTGGCCGCCACCTGGCGGGGCTGGATGCGCAGCGGCTGGATCGTGCTCGCCGGCCCCAAGCGGGGGCAGGGGAGCAGGTTGAGCGCCGGCGGGGCGGGGATCGCCTGCGGTTGGTTCGGCGAGGAGCCCTGGGCGGAAGCGGAGGCGACCGCCACCGCCAGCAGCGCGGCGTTGGCGAGCAACGCCCGCGTGAGCCCTTGTCCGTTCCCCATCCCGTGGCCCCTGCGTGGCTGGCATGATTCTGGCCATGGAGCAGGCCCCCACCCCCGATCCCCAGCTGGTGCGCCAGCTGGCCGCAGCCTCCCGCGCGTTCGACGGCAGCGGCGCCGACCCGGAGCGCAACTGCTGGATGGTGGTGCACCGCCACATCCACGGCTTCCTGCCGGTGGAGTACGACATCCGGGAGATTCCGGAGGAGTTGTACGCGGCGGTGCTGGCGGCACGGCTCACGGAGGGGCCTGGCAGGGCCGGGGATCCCGAGGCGTCGTAGAGGCTGAACGCCTCACCTGGATCGCGAGGCCCCCCGGTGCGTGCGGTGCACCTGCACCCAGCCGATGGTCATGAGGGGGTCTTGGGGTGTTGCATTCGGCACCGCAGCCGCCGGCTCCATGCCAGCGCCGCCGTGGCGCCGGCCAGAGGCAGTGGGGCCGGCACGCTGGGCTGGACTGCACCGATGGTGCGCAGGCCATCGCTGGTACGGGGCCGGCCGAACACATCGCGAAGGATCGGGCTGCCATCGATCGGATTGATCAGCTGGTTGGCGCCGTCGGCATCGCTGATCTGATCAATCAGGGGGCCTGCGGGATTGGGATTGGCACTGCCGGGCCAGAGGAGATAGGCGCTGAGGCCGCCGCCGAAATCCTCCAGGAGGATGGGGTCGCCATCGGTGAGCAGGCTGGGATTGCCAAACAGGCTCTTCAGGTTTGCAGCGCTCTGGTTCGGCGTGGTCTGCAGCCACACGGAATCCAGGGCGACGAGCTGGCCGGTGGTGCCGGAGAAGAGATCATCTGCGGAGTAGGACTTCACGCCAGCCGGAATCTGCCCCGGATACAGGCTGTTGATCAGGGACACAACGCTCTGCCGCAGGGTGATCGTGCCGCCATCAAAGGCGGTGAGCGGCTTGCCGGAGCAGTCGTAGGGTTCGCTAGTGCAACCGCTGTAGCTGTTGTAGAGAGCATCCTGCAGGATCGAGGAGGCGGTGATCTTGAGTTCTCCGCCGCCGAAGGCCTGCAGCCGCTGGATGTCGGAATTCTGGGCCGACACGGACACCAGGCTGTTCACCAGGTTCATCACCCCCTGCTGGGTGTCGTCCCGCACCGAGAGGCCGCCCGATTCGCTGATCAGCGACGAAATCACATTGGCGGTTCCACCGCTCCACACCACCGCCCCGGCCGCCGCCATCGCTCAGGCGGCCTGAACGGCAGCGGCGCGGGTCTGGATCAAATCGAGGAGGTGGCAGATCTGGTCGACTTCCTGCTCCGAGAACAGATCCTCCGGTCCGGTGGGTGCCAGGTCGCTGAAGGGTGGGTCGTAGAGGCGGGCGGGATCCATCACGCCACGGCTGGTGAGCTCGTCGAGGATCTCATTGATGAAGCGGATCTGGGTGGCGGTGTGGGTGCCATCGGCGAGGAAGTTGGCGAACAGCTCCTTGGCGGCATTGCGATCCAGGCCCACGAGCGAGCGAATGAAAAGGCCAAAGCCATGGCATTCCTCGGCAGCCCGCTGCATCACCTGCTCGGAGCCGATGCCATGGGAGAGCAGGAAGCGCTGCAGCTCGTGGAGATCGGTGGGGGTGAGGGGCTGGTTGCGGCGCAGGCGCTGCATGGTGAGGTGATCCTCGTGGGCGCGCAGGAAGGCGCGGGCACGCAGGCGGAACTGCTGAAATTCGTCGCGGCTGAGCAGGGCGGCGGCATCGAGTTCCTGCAGCTGGCCGAGCTCATCGGCGAAGTGGGTGTAGAGGGGCGCCTTGGAGCTGCGCTCAATCAGGCCGATCAGCTGGCGCAGGTGCTGGCGCACCTCCTCAAGCATGGGCACCGTCACGTCCTGCCACCATTCATCGCGGAGCAGGTCGCGGATTCGCTCCAGTTCGGCCGCCACCTGGGGGATGTTGGCGCGGGCCTCCAGCAGGCCGGCGATTTCGCGAAGCTGCTGCTGCAGACGCATGAAGCGCGGTTCGGCGCGCAGGAGGCTGAGCTGCAGGGAATAGAGGAGCAGGTCGAAGCGGCGGGCGTCGGCGTCGGTGTCGCCCTGCTGCTCGGCGAAGGCGGAGGGGAGGGGCGCCAGGGTGGTGGCGAGAGCCTGGTGATCGTCGGGACCGAGCTGGGTCCAGGCCTCGGGGCGACTGAAGCGTTCCACCAGCTGCAGGTGGGGTCGCACCAGAAAGTTGTCGGCGGGGCAGGCGGCCACATGGCAGCGCAGCAGCGCGGCGAGGGAGTGGCGGTGGGCGGCCAGAGCGTCGGGCTGGAGGATGTCCTTGCCGGCGCCCTGGGGTGTGGAGCGCTGATCGATGGCGTCGATCAGGGCGAGACGGCTGCGGAAGAGGCGGGTGCTGAGGCTTTCGGGGACGTTGGGGGATTCGCCGCCAGCGCGATTGAGGAAGAATTCGAGGTTCTGGCAGAGATCAAAGATCCAGAAGTGCTGCTTGTCGCGACCCGGACCGAAGAGGTCTTTGCAGGTGCGGGTGCCGCGGCCGACCATCTGCCAGAACTTGGTGCGGGAGCGCACCGGCTTGAAGAACACCAGATTGACGATCTCGGGGATGTCGATGCCGGTGTCGAGCATGTCGACGGAGATGGCGATGCGCAGGTCGCTGTCGGGATTGCTGAAGTCATCGATGAGCGACTGGGCGTAGGGGATCTGGTTATCGATCACCCGGGCGGCCTTGCCGGCGAGGTGGGGGTAGTGGTGATCGAAACGATCACGAATGAATTCGGCGTGCCTGTGATTGCGCGCGAAGATCACCGTTTTGCCGAGGCGATCACCGGAGGCGTCCGGGCAGCCCTGGGTGAGTAGCACCATCAGGCCCTGGTCGACGGTGTCGGCATTGAACAGCCAGGCGTTGATGGCACCGGAATCAACGCGGCCGCTGTTCTGGACGTTCTCCTCCCAATCGAGCAGATCCCACTGGGCTTTTTCCTCATCGCTGAGGGCGGCATAGCTGATACCCTCGCGGGGGAAGCGCAGGGAGACGGAGATGGGTTTGAAGGGCACCAGAAAGCCATCGGCGACGGCCTGATCGAGGCCGTATTCATCGGTGGGCAGGCCGGTGTCGAGATCGAAGAGGGCATAGGTGTTGCGGTCGATCTCATCGCGGGGGGTGGCGGTGAGACCGCTGAGCAACGAATCGAAGTAGGCGAAGATCGCACCGTACTTCTGATAGATGCTGCGGTGCGCCTCATCGACGATGAGCAGATCGAAATGCCCTACCCCGAAGCGTTTGACACCGTG